>JAAYDG010000081.1 GCA_012729355.1 Clostridiales bacterium | reverse complement strand
TTCGTGATGATCGACGACCCGGTGCGTATGCGGGAAGTGTTCGATCTTTACGACAAGGAGTCCGAAGAGAGTCGAAGAACGATTCTGGAACGGGGCGAAGGCGTGCCCGAAGATTTCCGTTCTTTGCCCGAATGGGACGGATATGATGCCCTGACTGCCATGAATCGCGTCTGCGATGTCTATTACTGCACCCCCTTTACGCAACAGATTCCCGGAAAGATCCGACCGGATGAGATACGAAACGTAACGGTTCGACAAGCTCCGTCGTTCAACGGGCACATGGAACTGCTGGAGTCGGAACTCTCCCGTTTTGTCGATCGGGGATACCGGGTGACCGTCGTTTGCTCTTCCGCCGAGCGCCTGACCAATATGAGCGAATTTCTGGACCGGTCCGGATTGACCGAGGGGATAACGCTTCGTCAGGGAATCCTGTCCAGAGGCTTTGAAGATGAGGATGAGAAGATACTGTTCATCTCCGAATCGGACATCTTTCCCCACACGAAACAGCGGCGCAGACAGCATCGGGAGAGCGGCCGTGAGATCCGGACCTTTTCCGATATCCGGAAGGGCGATTACGTCGTTCACGAAAACCACGGGATCGGCCGGTTCACCGGTGTGGAAAAACTGGAGATCCAAGGCGGGATCCGCGATTATCTGAAGATACGATATGCCGGCGAAGATGTGCTGTATATCCCTGTAGATCAGATGGGATCCATCCAAAAATATGTGGGAAGCGACAGTATCACGCCTCGGGTCCATCGATTGTCCGGCGGGGAATGGCATCGGGTCAAAGCCCGCGCCCGGGAAGCGATTGCGGAAATGGCGGCGGAATTTCTGGAACTTGCAGCCCGAAGAGAACAGACACCGGGCCATGCGTTCGGCGAGGATTCCACGTGGCAGAAGGAGTTCGAAGAAGCCTTCGAGTTCGAAGAGACTGCGGATCAGCTCAGTGCGGCAGAGGAGATCAAGCGGGACATGCAGAGTCCCAGAGCCATGGATCGACTGCTTTGCGGAGACGTGGGCTACGGGAAGACGGAAGTGGCGGCACGGGCGATCTTCAAGTGTCTGGAACAGGGAAAACAAGCCGTGATCCTGGCGCCGACCACGCTGCTGGCAAATCAGCACTTTCATACCTTGGGCCGGAGATTGTCGTCTTATCCGTTCCGTGTCGAAATGTTGTCCCGGTTTCGCAGCGAACGACAGCAGGAGAAGATCATCGAACAGACAAAGACCGGCGAGATCGATCTGTTGATCGGAACGCACCGGCTCCTGTCCGGCGACGTGACGTTCAAAGACTTGGGGTTGCTGGTGGTCGACGAAGAACAGCGATTCGGCGTGCAGCACAAAGAGGTCATTAAAAAGCTGAAAGAAAGCGTGGATGTGCTGACTTTGTCGGCGACACCGATTCCGAGAACGCTGCACCTGTCTTTGATCGGCGTGCGAAACATGAGCGTCATCGAGGAGCCGCCGGAGGATCGTTATCCCGTCCAGACGTATGTGGTGGAGCAGGATGATCTCCTGCTGCGGGACGTCATTCGCAGGGAGCTCGGTCGGGGCGGCCAGGTTTTCGTCGTATACAACCGGGTGAGAGGGATTCGGAAAATGGCCGCCCAAATCGGCGAGTGGGTTCCGGAGGCGCGGATCGCAGTCGGCCACGGGCAGATGGGCGAACGGGAATTGGAAGACGTGATGATCGGATACGTGGAAGGAGCGTACGATGTGCTGGTCTCCACGACGATCATCGAATCCGGCCTGGATATCCCGAATGCCAACACGATCATCATTCTGGACGCGGACAGGCTGGGCCTATCCCAGTTGTATCAGCTGCGGGGCAGAGTAGGCCGTTCCAGCCGGCTGGCCTATGCGTATCTGGTCTATCGAAAAGACAAGGTATTGTCGGAGATCGCGGAAAAGCGCCTCCGGGCCATTCGCGAGTTCACCGAATTCGGCGCCGGGTTCCACGTGGCCATGCGGGATCTGGAACTGCGGGGCGCCGGAAACATCCTGGGGACAGAACAGTCCGGACACATGCTTTCCATCGGCTATGAGATGTACTGTAAACTGGTGGAGGAAGTGGTCAGCGAGCTGCAGGGGCGCGGGACGCAGGAAAGCGGCCCCCGGGCCGATACGAGTATCGAGCTGTCCGTCCCGGCCTATTTGCCCGAAACGTATATCGCCGACGAATTGACCAGGCTCTCCGTGTACAAACGTATTGCGCTGATCCGAGATCACCGGGACCGGTCCGACATGCTGGATGAATTGACGGATCGTTTCGGCGACTTGCCCAAAGAAGCGGAAAATCTGCTGGACGTGGCGCGGATCCGTTCCATGGCTTCTTCCTGCGGGGTCGGCCGGATCGTTCTTCAGCATAAAAAACTCGTCTTTCTCTTTGAAAAAGAGAATGTGCTGTCGCCGGAGGTCTTCGCCCTTCTGCTGGACACCTTCGGGCATGGGCTGACCATCTACGGCGGCGTGGAACCCCGGATCGCCGTGGAACGGGACAAGCGTTCCGCGCTCATCCAGACACTGGACGTGCTGGAAAGAATGACCGAAAGCAGCGCAAAAGAAAATCGCTGAGTTCCTGTTCCATGCGTTGCAACGGGAAAAGTTTACAGATATAATGAAGAAGTTATACCGGATGGCACCCATCCCGGACCGCCGTTATCGAATCTGACGCAAAGGAGCGCTGGATGACCTCAGATGCCCAAAAGAATAAGACTTTTGTGAAAGGCGCCGTGGTCCTGGGGATCGCAGGCATCACGATCAAGGTTCTGGGCGCGGCGTTTCGGATCCCTCTGACGAATATCATCGGCGATAGCGGCATGGGATATTACCAAACCGCCTATCCGATTTATGTGCTCTTCCTTACGATCGCCACGGCCGGCATCCCTACAGCCATATCCCGGATGGTCGCCGAGCGCAATGCCGTCGATCAACCCTACGAAGCCCACAGAGTGTTCAAACTGTCCTTTATGTTGCTGTTGACCGTCGGTCTGGCGTCTTCGTCATTGCTGTTTTTCGGTGCGGAGCGCATCACTGCTTTCATCAAAGAGCCGGAAGCCGTCTACGCCATGAAAGCCATAGCGCCCGCCCTTTTTTTTGTTCCGCTCATGGCTTCATTCCGGGGATACTTCCAGGGACGGCAGAATATGACGCCCACAGCGGTGTCTCAAGTGATCGAGCAGCTGTTTCGCGTGGCGGTGGGCCTTGGGTTGGCGGTGTACCTCCTGCCGAAAGGCCTTCAGTTTTCCGCGGCCGGTGCTTCCTTCGGCGCCACGGCGGGCGGGATCTTCGGACTGGCCGGGATCCTGATTCTCTATCTCTTCAGAAAGAAAGAAATCGCTGCCGATCTCGAAGGTGCGGACCGGACGCCGGTCGAATCCGTGGGAACGATTCTGTTGGGTCTGCTGGTGATCGCCGTTCCCATCACCATCGGCGCTTCCATTATGCCCATCATCAACGCCATCGATACGGCGATCGTCAAATCCCGGTTGGTTGAGATCGGTTATGATTCCGCCTTGGCCCGGGGCTTGTACGGCCAGCTGACGGGCATGGCCGCCCCGCTGATCAACTTTCCCCAAGTGCTGACGCAGGCGGTGGCCATGAGTCTGGTTCCCGTTGTGGCTTCGGCCTATCGAAGAAAGGAAATCGGGTTCATGCAGCGAAACATCGCGCTGGGTCTTCGGTTCGCCCTTCTTCTGAGCATCCCCTGCGCCATGGGCATGACCGTGCTGGCCGGTCCCATCATGCTGCTCCTGTATCCGCTTCAAAAGGAGAGCGCAGCCAATGCCGCATCCTGCCTTGCCATCCTTGCGGTGGGGATCGTTTTTCTGGCCACGGTGCAAACGCTGACAGGGGTATTGCAGGGCGTGGGGAAACAGCTGATTCCTGTGCGAAATTTATTTCTCGGCGCACTGGTCAAGATCCTGCTCACCTATGCGTTGACCGGGATCCCCTCCGTCAATGTGCGGGGCGCGGCGCTGGGTACGGTGGCCGCCTACCTGGTGGCGGCCGCATTGAATCTTTTTGCGGTCCGGAAGTACACGGAGACGAAGATCGACGGCAGACTGACCTTCCTGAAACCGCTGGTGTCCGCTTCCGTGATGGGGGTTGTCGTGCTCCTCCTTCACCGGATGAGCGTCGGTGTGCTGGGGAACGCAGTGGCGACACTTCTGGCCATCGCTGTCGGTGCAGCGGTGTACGGATACATGATCCTGGCAACGCATGCAGTGACAATGGAAGAGATCGGCATGATACCGAGGGGCGATCGTTTGATCCGCTGGATGGGAAAGAAAAGGAGAGACGACCGGGATGTACGATAAGATACGCAGAAGAAGCGAAGACGAGGCGGAAGCGATCCGCCGCCTGACGGAGATCATACGCATCCTCCGAAGTCCCCGGGGCTGCCCCTGGGACAGGGAGCAGACCCACGAAAGCCTGATCCGGGGCATGATCGAGGAGGCCTACGAAGTCGTGGAGGCCATCGAAACGGAAAATACGGACAACCTGAAAGAAGAGCTGGGAGATGTGTTGCTGCAAATTGTGATGCATGCCCGAATCGCCGAGGAGAATCGGATGTTTACACTGGTCGACATTGCGGACGGTGTCTCCGAAAAAATGATCCGCAGGCATCCGCATGTCTTTGATGAAAAAATCGCTGAAACCCCTCAAAATAGTGGGATATCGGTTGACAACGTATATGAATTATGGGACAATGTGAAACAAGGTGAGAAGAACACAAGTTCGGATACCGAGGAAATGAAGAAAATCCCAAGATCCTTGCCGGCACTGCTTCGCAGCGAAAAAATCCAGGCGAAAGCCAGACGGGCAGGCTTCGATTGGGACGATGTGGGTGAGGCTTTCCTGAAAGTCAGAGAAGAGCTGCTTGAGCTCGAAGAAGCCTGCGAACAACAGGACAAAGCGCACATGCGACACGAATTGGGCGATCTGTTGTTTGCAGTGGTGAATGTGGCCAGGTTCCTGGACATCGATCCGGAAGAAGCGCTCAACTTAACATCAGCAAGATTCATTCGTCGGTTTTCCCTGGTGGAAGCCCAGGCAAGCGACATCGGTCGTTCATTGAAAGAGATGTCTCTGGCCGAGATGGATGAATTGTGGGAGATAGCAAAATCAAAGGAACAGTTATAGTGCCGCAAGGCAGATGCAGGAGGTAAGAAATGAATAAAGCTGAATTGGTAGCGACCGTTGCAGAAAAGACCGGATTGACCAAAAAAGACACAGAAGCCACGATCAACGCATTCATGGAATCCGTAGAGGGCGCGCTCAAGAAGGGTGAAAAAGTCCAGATGATCGGGTTCGGTACATTCGAAATCAGAGACAGGAAAGCAAGGACGGGCAGAAATCCTCAAAAGCCCGGCGAAGTTGTGCAGATTGCTGCTTCCAAGGCGCCTGTGTTCAAAGCCGGCAAAGCCTTCAAAGACGCTGTGAACAAGAAGAAATAAGCGACAATATGCAGGGGGCAACTTCGGTTGCCCCTTTTCTTTTTCGGACAGAAACAGATGAGAATCGACAAATATTTAAAAACATCAAGGCTGATCAAACGCAGGACCGTTGCCCACGAAGCGTGCATGCAGGAGCGGATCCTGCTCAACGGCAGACCTGCCAAACCGGGGGCGGATGTAAAGCCCGGGGACCGGATCGACATTTGCTTTGGACATTCCAAGCTGGCGGTGCGGGTGGTTTCCGTGCCGGAACACGTTTCGAAAGAGCAGGCGCCGCAGCTCTACGAGATCCTGACAGACTGAGGCCGACATGACGAAAAAAAGCGGACAATTTCAACTGCAAGCGCCCTACCGCCTCACCGGGGATCAGCCTGATGCCGTGAAGCGGCTGGTGGCAGGGATCCGGAGCGGGAAAAAACACCAAACGCTGCTGGGCGTCACCGGTTCCGGGAAGACGTTTACGGTGGCCAACGTGATCCAGCAGATTCAGCGGCCTACCATTGTCATCTCCCACAATAAGACGCTGGCGGCACAGCTCTGCGGGGAATTTCAGGAATTCTTCCCGGAAAACGCCGTAGAATACTTCGTCAGCTACTATGATTATTACCAGCCGGAAGCCTACGTCCCTTCCACCGACACGTATATTGAAAAAGATTCGGACACCAACGAAGAGATCGACCGTCTTCGCTATTCGGCGACGGCGGCACTTGCCGAACGCCGGGACGTGATCATCGTGGCTTCCGTCTCGTGCATCTACGGACTGGGCAGCCCGGTGGATTACGAAAATCAGACGCTTTCCCTGCGGCCGGGCATGCAGAAAACACGGAACGAGATCCTTCGCAAACTGGTGGACATTCAGTTCTCACGCAGCGACGTGGGCTTTGAACGAGGGACGTTCCGTGTGCGCGGAGATGTCATCGACATCATTCCCGCCGGTTCCGACCAGGCCGTACGCGTGGAGTTGTTCGGCGATGAGATCGAATCCATCAAAGAAATGAATCCCCTTACCGGAGAGGTGACGGGGATTCGAAAGCATATCTCTGTGTTCCCGGCGTCCCATTACGTGACGTCCAAAGAAAACATGGATCGGGCGCTTGTGACCATCGAGGCGGAATTGGAAGAACGGCTTCGCTGGTTCAAAGAACGGGGCAAGCTCCTGGAGGCCCAAAGGCTGGAACAGCGGACGCGATACGATTTGGAAATGCTGCGGGAAATCGGTACGTGCAAAGGCATCGAAAACTACTCCAGACATCTGGTGGGGAATCCGCCGGGATCCAGACCTTACACACTGCTGGATTATTTCCCGGAAGATTTTATGATCGTCATCGACGAATCCCACGCGATGATCCCCCAGCTCAAAGCGATGTACGCCGGGGACCGTTCCCGAAAAACGTCTCTTGTGGAGTACGGATTCCGCCTTCCTTCCGCTCTGGACAACCGTCCCATGCGCTTCGAAGAGTTCGAAGAGAAAGTGAATCAGATCCTGTACATCAGCGCAACGCCGGCAGCGTACGAAAAAGAGAAATCCGGCGGCATCGATGCAGAGCAGGTGATCCGTCCCACCGGACTGCTGGATCCGCCGATACAGGTGGTGGCCAGCGAAGGGCAGATCGACCATTTGATCGGAGAGATCAACAAGGAAACAACGGCAGGATATCGTGTATTGGTGACGACGCTCACGAAAAAAATGGCCGAAAGCCTCACCGATTATCTGAAGAGCGCCGGGTTAAAAGTCCGGTATCTGCACTCCGAAGTGGAGACGCTGGAGAGGCTGGATATCATCCGGGATCTCCGACTGGGCGTCTTTGACGTACTGGTGGGCATCAACTTGCTGAGAGAAGGACTGGATCTTCCGGAAGTTTCTCTGGTGGCGATCCTTGATGCGGACAAACAGGGCTTTCTGCGAACGGAAACTTCCCTGATCCAGACCGTGGGCAGAGCTGCCCGCAACGCCAAAGGCCGCGTGTTGATGTATGCCGACAGCATCAGCCCGGCCATGGAAGCGGCCCTTTCCGAAACAAACCGAAGACGCGCGATCCAGAAGGCATACAACGAAGCCAACGGCATTACGCCTGCCACCATCGAAAAAGCAGTCCGGAATACCATCGAAGTGACACAGAAAGTGGAAGAGGACATCGAGACGTACAACGGCAGAAGTCTTCTGGAACTCACCCGCAAGGAGAAAGCGGACTATGCGGGAAAACTGGAGAAAGAAATGAAGGAAGCCGCCAAGGCCCTGCAGTTCGAGCGCGCGGCCGTATTGAGAGACAGGTTGCTGGAACTTCGTTCCACGTTGTAGCGACCCGCAGAATTCGGAAGGACCCCAATACAGATGCAAAAAGATCTCGTGATACGAGGTGCAAAGGAAAACAATTTAAAGGGAATCGATGTCACGATCCCCAGAGACCGATTCGTGGTGTTCACCGGGCTTTCCGGCTCAGGAAAGTCCTCGCTGGCTTTTGATACGATCTATGCCGAAGGACAGCGGCGGTATGTGGAAAGTCTGTCCGCGTATGCCAGGCAGTTTTTGGGACAGCTGGACAAACCCGATGTGGAATCCATTGAGGGACTGTCTCCGGCGATCTCCATCGACCAGAAAACGACCAGCAAAAATCCCCGGTCCACCGTGGGGACCGTTACGGAGATCTACGACTATCTGAGGCTGCTGTACGCCAGGATCGGCATTCCCCATTGTCCGGTATGCGGCAGAGAGATCAGTTCCCAAAGCGTGGATCAGATCGTGGAACAGTTCATGTCCATGGAAGAAGGGACGAAGGTGACATTGCTGGCGCCGGTGATCCGCAAGAGAAAAGGCGAGCACGAAAAGATCCTGAATCGCATTCGCAGGGAAGGGTTCGTACGGGCGCGGATCGACGGAGAGATCCGGGATCTGAACGACGAAACGATCAAGTTGGAAAAGACGTTCCAGCACACGATCGAGATCGTGGTAGACCGGATCGTGATCCGCGGCGGGCAGGACAGCCGCCTTGCGGAGAGCGTCGAGTTGGCGCTTGCCCACGGAGAAGGTCTCGTGGGGGCTTTGACGGACCATGGCGGAAAGACGGCGGAAGTCCTGTTCAGCACGAAGCTGGCCTGCCCGGAACACGGCGTCAGTCTGGAGGAAATGGAGCCCAGAAGCTTCTCTTTCAACTCTCCCTTCGGCGCCTGTCCGGCGTGCCACGGTCTGGGGTTTATCCAGAAGATCGATCCGGACCTGGTGGTCAATGATCCTGCCTTGTCCATTTTCGGCGGAGCGCTGACCAATGTATTTGCGTCTCTGGAGTATTCGGGCTTCTATCGGCAGCTGATCCAGGCGTTGGCCGACGATCTCGGCGTGGATACATCCCTTCCGTACAGCGATCTTCCGGCCAAATTCAAGAAAGAGTTGTTTTACGGGACGAAAGGTCGGAGGCTGAACTATACCTACGTCAGCCGAACCACCGGAAATTCCTCGAAGCGCAGCGATACGTTCGAAGGGGTCATCCACAACCTGCAGCGCCGCTATGAATATACGAACTCCGACTATATCAAGGAAAAACTGGAAGCGTACATGAACATCATCCCCTGCGACGTGTGTGGGGGCAAGAGGCTCAAGCCCGAAATTTTAGCGGTCACCGTGGGGGACAGGAACATCGCGGATCTGACGGATCTTTCCATTCTGAAAGCCATCGATTTCATGAGCGGCCTGGAAGACCGGCTGTCGGAAAAGCACCGGGCCATCGCCCGGATGGTGATGAAAGAGATCCGGGAGCGGCTGGCTTTTCTCCGGGATGTGGGTCTGGATTACCTTACGCTGTCCAGGGCATCGGCGTCTCTTTCGGGCGGAGAAGCGCAGCGGATCCGCCTGGCAACGCAGATCGGCTCATCCCTGGTGGGTGTTTTGTATATCCTGGACGAACCCAGCATCGGTCTCCATCAAAAGGATAACGCCAAGTTGCTGCAGGCGCTGCGGGAACTTACGGATCTGGGCAATACGCTGATCGTGGTGGAACACGATGAAGAAACCATGATGGCTGCGGATCAGATCGTCGACATCGGACCGGGCGCCGGCGTGGAAGGCGGATATCTGGTGGCCCAGGGCAGCCTGGAGGACATCAAGGCCTGTCCGGAATCCGTTACCGGCCGGTATCTTTCGGGCGAACTTGAGATCCCGATCCCGAAACAGCGAAGAGAAGGAAACGGGAAGTCCCTGATCGTGCGCGGCGCGAAGGAAAACAATCTTCAGGATCTCGACGTGGAGATTCCTTTGGGGAAAATGATCTGCGTCACCGGTGTTTCCGGTTCCGGAAAGAGCAGTCTCATCAACGAGATCCTGTATAAAGCATTGGCGGAAAAGATGTACCGGGCGAAGGACCGGCCCGGTGCCCACACCGAGATTGCGGGCGTCGAACACATCGATAAGGTCATCAATATCGACCAGTCTCCCATCGGGAGAACGCCCCGAAGCAACCCGGCCACCTATACCGGCGTGTTCACGCCGATCCGCGATCTCTTTGCCCGAACTTCCGAAGCGAAACTGCGCGGATATCAGAAAGGGCGATTCAGCTTCAATGTGTCGGGCGGACGCTGCGAAGCGTGCAAAGGAGACGGCATTCTCAAGATCGAAATGAACTTTTTACCCGATGTGTACGTGCCTTGCGAAGTCTGCAAAGGCAGACGGTACAACAGGGAGACGCTGGAAGTCAAGTACAAGGGGAAAAGTATTTTTGATGTCCTGGATATGACGGTGGACGAGGCGCTTCCGTTCTTTGAGAACATCCCTTCGATCTGCAGGCATATCAAGACGCTGCAGGAAGTGGGCCTCGGATACATCAAGCTGGGCCAGCCGTCCACGCAGCTGTCCGGCGGAGAAGCCCAGCGCGTCAAGCTGGCCAGCGAGCTGGCCCGCCGGAGCACCGGAAACACGTTGTATATCCTGGACGAACCGACCACGGGACTGCATTTTGCCGATGTGGACAAACTGATCACTGTCCTGTCCCGACTGACGGATGCCGGCAATACCGTCGTGGTGATCGAACACAACCTGGACGTGATCAAAACAGCGGATCACATCATCGACCTGGGCCCGGACGGCGGGGATCGGGGCGGATGCATCGTCGCTGTCGGAACGCCGGAAGACGTGGCAAAGATCCCGACATCCTATACAGGCGAATATCTCAGCCGTATCCTGAAAAGAAAGGAAAGATGATGAACGGAGAGAATCTGACCATGCTCACCGATTTTTACGAGTTGACCATGGCGAACGGCTATTACCTGCAAGGCGCCGGAGAACAGATCGCCTATTTTGACCTGTTTTACCGCAAAAATCCCGAAGAAGGCGGGTTGGCGATCATGGCGGGGCTGCAGCCTCTTATGGAATATTTGCAGGCGCTTTCGTTTACCGA
The DNA here is from genome assembly GCA_012729355.1 of Clostridiales bacterium. GTDB lineage: Bacteria > Bacillota > Clostridia > Peptostreptococcales > Anaerovoracaceae > UBA10908. Next base: position 10,119 of record JAAYDG010000081.1, on the reverse strand, counting down.
AGAAGACATCTCCTATCTGAGAAGCCGCAACATCTTCGACGAACGCTTTCTTGATTATCTGAAGAATTTCCGGTTTTCCTGCGACGTATGGGGCGTTCCGGAGGGGACCCCCATCTTTCCCGGCGAACCGATCCTTACTGTCCGGGGCCCTGTGGTCCAGGCACAGTTTATCGAGACCATGGCGCTGCTTCTCATCAATCACCAGAGTCTGATCGCAACGAAAGCCAACCGCATCGTCCGGTCCGCCGGCGGGCGGAGCGTCATGGAATTCGGTGCCAGAAGAGCACATGGCGCCAGCGCTTCGATCCTGGGCGCCCGGGCGGCCTATATCGGAGGTTGCGACGGTACTTCCTGCACGATCGTGGAGCAGAGATACGGGATCCCGGCCATGGGAACGATGGCCCACAGCTGGGTCCAGCTGTTCGACTCGGAGTACGAGGCTTTCGATAAATACGCGCAGTTGTATCCGGGAAATTGCACATTGCTGGTGGATACGTACGACGTTTTGAAGGCGGGAATCCCCAACGCCATCCGGATTTTTGACAAGTACCGGCCCCGGGGCAAGGGCATTCGCATCGATTCCGGAGACATCACCTATCTGACGAAAAATGCCCGAAAGATGCTGGACGAGGCCGGTCACGCCGACTGCAAGATCGTAGTCTCCAACTCTCTGGACGAGTATCTGATCCGAGATATGCTGCTCCAGGGCGCATGCATCGATTCGTTCGGGGTGGGCGAACGGATGATCACCGCGAAAGCGGAGCCTGTGTTCGGCGGTGTGTACAAGTTGGTGGCTTCGGAGGAAGAGGGCGTCGTCGTGCCCAAGATCAAAGTATCGGAAAATGTGGAAAAGATCACGAATCCCGGATATAAGAAGGTCTATCGCCTTTACGATAAAGACACGAAGCAGGCCTTCGCCGATGTGATTGCCCTGGCGGATGAGATCCCGCCGTCGGGAGAGGACTATCCCATCGTGGATCCCTATTCCACCAAGAAATACAAAAAGTTGAACAACTTTGAAGCCCGGGAGCTTCTGGTTCCGATTTTCCGGAAAGGACAACCTGTGTACACTTCTCCGGATGTGAAGGAGATCCGTTCCTATTGTCTGCAGAACATTGCGGATCTGTGGGAAGAGATCCTCCGGTTCGAAAACCCCCACAGATATTACGTGGATCTTTCCGTACCGCTTTGGGACTTGAAGACTCGTCTGCTCGAGGCGTACGCATGATGACCGAAAACCAGTTCCCCGGGTCGGACGGGAAGAGCACGATTCGTTGGTATCGCACCCCCATGGAGCGTCCTCCTTCGGCCGTTCTTCAGATCGTTCACGGGATGAGCGAATATTATCTGCGGTACGAAGGGTTTGCCGCCTATCTTGCGGATCAGGGTATTTTCGTTGCGGGGCATGATCAGGCCGGCCACGGCAACAGCGCCGATCCGCAGGCGTACGGATACTTTGGTGTCGAGAACGGCTGGCGGCATCTGGTGGAAGATGTTCACCGCCTTCGCCGAATCATTCGGGACGAATACAAAGACATTCCGTACTTTATCCTGGGACACAGTATGGGATCGTTTGTTCTGAGGGAGTATCTGACCTGTCACGGAGAGGGACTCAGCGGGGCAGTGATCACCGGCACTTCGGGCTCCAATCCCATGAATCGGCCGGGCATCCTCCTGGTCCGGCTGCTGCGCAAGCTCTACGGCGACATGCACAGGAGCTCTTTTGTGCACACCATGGCTTTCGGCGGGAACAACCGAAAGATCGGATCCCCGGTCAATCTGTACGCATGGCTTTCCAGCGATCAAAGCGTCAGTGATTCCTACGTTCGAGACCCTCGCTGCGGCTTCGTCTTTACGTTGGCCGGATTTCAGGATCTGTTCACCTTGCTGGACCGGGTTTCCCGCAAAGACTGGGCAGGCAAAGTCCCCCAAGAGCTGCCTGTGCTTCTGGCCTCCGGTCTGATGGACCCGGTGGGAAACTACGGGAAAGGGCCGGCGGAGGTGTACGAGAGACTGAAGCGGTCCGGCCATGGACAGGTGGCGCTGCGGCTGTACGAAGATATGCGTCACGAGATCCTCAACGAAAAAGGACAGAAAACCGTATATTCGGACATCATAGATTTCATAAAGGATGTGAGCGAAACCGATGGTTCGTCTGGGCAATGATTGGGATGCTCTTCTGGCAGAAGAATTCAGCAGGGATTACTATCGGAAGCTTCGGGCATTTTTGAAAAGTGAATATGAGACGCGTACAATTTATCCGGATATGCACGATATTTTCAATGCGTTCAAAGCCACATCCTACGGCAACACGAGAGTCGTCATCCTGGGACAGGATCCGTACCACGGGCAGGGGCAGGCCCACGGCATGTGCTTTTCCGTTCAGCCGGGCGTTCCCAAACCGCCCTCTTTGGTGAATATCTTCAAGGAACTGCAAGCGGATCTCGGCGTGGCGCCTCCCTCCCACGGACATCTGATCCACTGGGCCCGGCAAGGCGTTCTGATGCTCAATACGGTCCTGACCGTGCGTGCGGGGTCTCCCAACTCACACAAAGGGAAGGGGTGGGAAATGTTCACCGACGAAGTGATTCGTCTCCTGGATCGGCGGGAACGTCCGATGGTGTTTCTCCTGTGGGGCGCCAACGCCAGAGCAAAAAAAGCATTGATCGACAACCCGTCCCATTTGATTCTGGAGGCGGCCCATCCCAGTCCGCTCTCTGCGCACAACGGGTTTTTCGGCTGCCGGCACTTTTCCGGCGCCAACGCTTTTCTGCAGCGGGAGGGCATGGGGACCGTAGATTGGAAAATATAGCACGAATCGCTTGGAAAAGCCGGAGATGTGATATAATCATCGTACTGTGATCGCCGGGAACAGGCAGGCGACATTCAAAGGAGGGAAATAATGGAATTCTATATCATTCTGGGCATTGCCGCAGTGGCGGGACTCTATGTGCTCACATTCTACAACGGATCCATCAAGCTTCGAAACGGCGTGGAAGAAGCCTTTGCGACGATGGATGTCTACATGAAAAAACGCTATGATCTGATCCCCAATTTAGTGGAGACGGTCAAAGGGTACGCTGCCCACGAAAAAGAAACGCTTCAGGCGCTCACGGAAGCCAGAAGCAAGACGATCCAGGCAGCTACCCCCGAAGAACGGTTTGCCCAGGAGGCCGGTCTGCAGTCGGCTCTGAAATCCCTTTTTGCCGTTGCGGAGAACTATCCGGATTTGAAAGCCAATCAGAATTTTCTGGCGCTGCAGCAGGAACTTTCCGGTGTGGAGAGCGAGATCGCCAGTTCCAGAAAATATTACAACGCTGTGGTCAAGACCTTCAACACCAGGATCCAGGTCTTTCCCGGCAATCTGCTGGCCGGACCTTTTGGATTTACGAAGCAGCCCATGTTCGAAGTGAGTTCGGAAGAAGAACGCGCCAACGTTTCGGTCAGCTTCTAGCCGGGCCGGGAGAAGATCCATGAAGAGGAACAGAAAAAAAGTTTCGGTGCTGATTTTCGTCTGCCTCGGTTTGCTGCTGAGTCTGCCGTGGATCGCCGCCGGACAGGATATCCGGTACGATACGCTGGACTACCACGTGGATCTGACCGTTCGCGAGAATAATTCGTTTGTCGTGCAGGAGACCATAATAGTGGATTTCCACAGCCCGGCCCACGGCATCTACCGCTACATTACGACCGGCGGCGAAGTCTTTTACCGAGACGACAGCGGTGAACTGAAGAGCATCAGCGGCCGCCTGCACATCGGCGCTGTGGATGCCGGAGACGTACCGGTCCTGCAGAGCAGGGAATCGGAAAACGTGGTGATACGGCTCGGCAGTGCGGATGAGACAGTGACCGGCCGACAGGTCTATACGCTGCGCTATGAAGCGGAAGCCTACGACGACGGCGTGCCGGAATTCGATCAAGTCTACTGGGATCTGATCCCCACCGGGTGGGAAACCCCCATTGAACAAGCCTCTTTCCGCATCGAAATGCCCCGGGCGTTCGATGATGCGAAACTGGAATGGATCATCGGATCCGTTGGCAGCGGCCGGACAGGAGAAGTCAGCTGGTCCAAAGACGGGAATATCATTACCGGAAAGCTGGATCGTTCGTTGTACGCCTACGAGGGCGTAACGCTTCGCATCCTCCTGCCGGAAGGCTATTTTTCCGGCGAGCGGACGGACACCTGGATGGCCGCAGTTGCCGGTTTGCTGGGTATGGCGGCGGCCCTGGGCGCATTTTTGCTTTTCCTTCGATTCGGCAAGGACAAGAAAGTGATTCCCGTGGTGGAATTCTACCCGCCGGACGACCTGTCGCCCGCAGAGGTGGGGTACATCTTAAACGGTACGGCCAACACAAAGGATGTGCTCTCTCTGATTCCGTATTTTGCGCACAAGGGATACATGGAGATCCGACGCCTGGATCCGGAAAAGCGGTTTTTCGGAAAAGACGTGGAGTCCTTTGAACTGCATAAGATGAAAGACCTGCCTCAGAGCGCGCCCCAGTATCAAAAAGTGTTCTTCGACGGATTGTTTTCTTTCGGCGACCCCATCAACACGAAAGAGATTCCCAAAGAGTTCGGCGATACGTTCAAAGCAAGCCAGGATTTTCTGGCAAGCCACTTTAACAAGAACAGCAAAAAGCGGGTCTATCATACCAGCTCCATGATCGCCACCGGCGCCGGCTGTCTTTTGACTTTCGTGCCCATGGCCGCTCTTTTCGTGGCGCTGGGACTCGCCGTACTGGCGCCGGAGATCCAGGGCGCCTTGATCCTTGCGGCGCTGGCTTCTTTCGTGATCGCCCTGTTGTCCACGATATTCATGCGGAAGCGGACCGAATACAGCGCCGAACTGATGGGACGGTTGAAAGGCTTTAAAAATTTCATCAAAGTGGCGGATCTGGATCGGATCAAAACACTGGTCCACGAAGATCCCCAATACTTCTACAATGTGCTTCCCTATGCCTATGTCTTCGGATTGACCGATGAATGGATGCGCAACTTCGAAGGATTGGAGGTGCAGCCGCCATCCTGGTACACGGGGAACGTGGGCGCGTTCCATATGCTGTATCTGATGAACAGCATCAATACGATTGCCGACACGCTGCCCACGGCGCCGCCGGCGGACAAGAGCAGTTTCGGCGGAGGCGGATCTTTCGGCGGCGGCTTCAGCGGCGGGGGGTTCGGCGGCGGCGGCGGCGGTGCCTGGTAGATTTGTCATCGAACGATACTATTTTTAACCGAATAGAATGTTCGGATTATACCGAACATTCTATTTTTTATTTTTGAAAAGAATGCTTGTTATGGGGAATAATCTTTACAATCCGATCAAATAGCATATAATTATGTCAGATCAAGCAGGACGATGTATGGCGGACGGGAGACGGTATGTCGATGGAGGCACTCAAAGAGCGCATTGTGCGGGAAGGTCAGGGAATAGGCAGAGGAGTTCTGAAAGTGGACTCTTTTTTAAATCACCAGATCGATGTGGCGTTCCTGGATGAGATCGGCCGGGCGCTGGCAGAACGGTTTGCCGGGTGTTCCGTCACGAAAATCCTGACTGTGGAAAGCTCCGGGATCCCGGTGGCCTGTGCTGTGTCCAGGGCCATGGGGTATCCTCCGGTCGTCTTTGCGAAAAAGGCGGCGCCCAATACGATGGTGGAGGGCGTGTACAGCACAGACGTCAAGTCGTTCACCAAGGAAACCGTATCGACGATCCGCGTGTCCAGAAAGTTCCTGCAGCCGGAAGACCGGATCCTGATCATCGATGATTTTCTGGCGTACGGGGAATCGGCGCTGGGCCTGACGAGATTGGTCCGGAGTGCCGGTGCGGACGTAACGGGGATCGGCGTCGTGATCGAAAAACGATTCCAGGGGGGCAGCGCCAAGTTGAAACAGGCAGGCTTCCAGGTGGAATCCCTTGCGGTTATTCGGTCCATCACGGACGGTAACATAGAATTTCAATAACATCACTTCAGAGAAAAAGGAGAAACGGAACTATGAAAAAGATTTTCGCACTGGTACTGGTTCTTGCTCTGGCCCTGGGTTCTTTTGCTGCCTGCGGCGGCGGAGAAGAACAGCCGGAAGTTACAGAACCCGAACTCACAGTCGGCTTTATCTTCATCGGACCCATCAATGACGGCGGATACACGCAGGCGCATTACGAGGGTGCTGTAAGGATGAAAGAGCACTTCGAAGGAAGAGTGGATTTCAAGTACATCGAAAACGTCAATGACAGCGATACGCAGGCTTCCCTGACTGCGGGTCAGAATCTGCTGGATCAGGGCTGCGACGTGATCGTCGGCGCTTCTTTCGGATTCATGGAAGCGTTGGACCAGCTGGCGAACAGCGGAGACTACGACGACAAGTACTTCCTCCATTTCTCGGGGTACATGGCCAACGAAACCAACTTTGACAACTTCTTCGGTTCCATCGACGAAGCCAGATATCTGGCCGGCATGATCGCCGGATCCATGACAGAGACCAACAAACTCGGATACGTCGGCGCCATGCCGTACACAGAAGTGATGATCGGAATCAATGCCTACACATTGGGTGCGCAGTCCGTCAATCCGGATGCGGAAGTCAGCGTGGTTTACATCGGTTCCTGGGGAGATCCCGAAAAAGAACTGGCCGCGGCGGAACAACTTTTGGCCGAAGGCTGCGACATCATTACCCAGCACAGCGATTCCACCGGTCCCCAATTGGCTGCGCAGGACGCAGGCGCCTATGCCATCGGCTACAACCTGGCCAATCCCGCAGCGCCGGATGCCTATCTGACCGCACCGATCTGGCATCACGATGCCTATTACATTTATGCGGCGGAGAATATCCTGGCCGGGACGTTCCAACCCGAGAGCTATTACGGGACTCTGGCCACCGGCTACATCGCCCTGGCGCCCATGAGCGATCTGGTACCGGCAGAAGTCCAGGAACTCGTCAAGGCAAAAGAAGCTGAAATGGTGGCGGGCACCTTTGCTCCGTTCTCCGGTTATATTGAGAATGCAGACGGCACGGTCCTCTGCGAAGAAGGACAGTCGCTGACCCGGGAAGAGATCTGGGCAATCGGACAGTTGGTCAAAGGTGCAAAATAAAGCACTTCTTTGCGAAAGGTGAACATACTGAGGATGATAGGGGGAGTCCTTCGGGCTTTCCCTATCGTTCTCTGACGGAGGACACAGGTGGAAAATACCACAGCCATAGAAATGATGGGCATATCCAAAGCCTTCGGCGCCATCCGGGCCAACCGGGATGTGCATTTTGACGTCTCCCGGGGCGAAGTCCATGCGATCTTGGGCGAAAACGGCGCCGGAAAGTCCACATTGATGAATATGCTGTCGGGCATTTATACCCCGGACAGCGGCATGATCCGATTGTACGGTGAGCCGGTGCGCTTTGCCTCGCCCAAAGACGCTATTCGCCGGGGCATCGGGATGATCTACCAGCATTTCAATTTGGTGGACGTGATGACGGCTACGGAAAACATCCTGATCGGGCAGCCTGTAGGACTGATGTTGCGAACGAAATCATTGTCGCACAAAGTCCGGGACTTGTCGGATCAGTACGGGTTGGACATCGATCCCGACAAGTGCGTTTGTGACATGTCTGTGGGCGAGAAGCAAACGCTGGAGATCCTGAAAGTGCTGTACCGGGGCGCCCGGATCCTGATCATGGACGAACCTACGGCGGTCTTGACGCCCCAGGAGATCAAAAAACTGTTCCGCATCATTCGAAACATGAAACAACAGGGTTGCGCCGTGGTGATCATCACGCACAAGCTCAACGAAGTCATGGAGATCTCCGACCGGGTAACTGTTCTGCGAAAAGGCGAGTCCATCGGGACAGTCCGCACCGCCGACGTGGATATCCCCAATTTGATCGAAATGATGGTGGGGAAAAAAGTGGACCTGCAGATCACAAAAACAGCGGTGGAAGGAGCCCGTCGTCAGATCCTCCTGGAAATGGACGAGGTGACCGTTTTGGACAGCGAGGGCAAGAAAGCCCTTTCCGAAGTCAGTTTCGATCTGCGAAAATACGAGATCCTGGGTGTCGCCGGTGTGGCCAACAGCGGGCAGAAAGAGCTGTGCGAATCCATCGCCGGGCTTGTCCGGCCCGACAAAGGGCGGATTTTTTTCGAAGGCGACAACCTGGTGGGAAAGACGCCCCGGGACATCATTCAACTGGGGATTCGGATGGGTTTTATCCCGGAAGACCGGCTTGGCATGGGACTGGTGGGCAGCATGGATATCGTGTCCAACATCATTCTGAAAGATTATCAGAATCAGCCGGGGATCTTTATTCAGAAAGAAGAGTGCACCGAAAAAGCGAAAAAGATCGTGCGGGAACTGGACATTCAAACGCCGAGCATCTACACGTCGGTCCAGCAGCTTTCCGGCGGAAACATCCAGAAGGTCCTTTTGGGCCGGGAAATCGATTCTTCTCCGAAAGTGCTGATCACCGCCTATGCGGTTCGAGGGCTGGACATCGGAGCATCCTATAAGATCTACGACATGTTGAACGAACAGAAAGAGAAAGGCGTAGGAGTCTTGTTCGTGGGCGAGGATCTGGACGTGCTCATGGATCTTTGCGATCGGATCCTCGTTCTGTGCCACGGAGAAGTGACCGGGATCGTGGATCCTTCCAATGTGACGAAGGAAGAGATCGGGCTGCTGATGACGGGACGCAGAAAAGAAGTGGAGGTGAGCGCACAATGAGGACTTTTCGTGTGACAAAACGGGATGTGATGCCCCGCAACAAAGAATATGCGGTCCGCATCATGGCTGTTTTGCTGTCCATCGTGTTTGCCGGCATCATCATGCTTTTCTTCGGGCTGAATCCTTTGGAGATCTTCAAGTCGCTCATCGTGGGCTCTGTGGGCACCCAAATGCGGATCAAGCAAACGCTGATCAAAGCGATCCCGTTGTGCATCGCTTCGTTGGGGATATCGGTGGCCTTTAAAATGAAATTCTGGAACATCGGTGCGGAAGGACAGATCACACTGGGGGCGGCGGCGGCAACCTTCGTGGCGCTGAATCTGGGTGAGGCGACGCCGAAACCGCTCATGCTTCTGGCCATGGCCGCCGCCGCCGTCGTCGCCGGGGGTCTGTGGGCGTTTATTCCGGCGATCTTCAAGGCGAAACTGGGCACCAACGAAACGATTTTTACGTTGATGCTGAACTATATCGCCATCAAGTTTGTCATGTATCTACAGTACGGTCCCTGGATCGACCCGGCGGCGCAGGGGTTTCCCAAGATCGCCATGTTCTCTGAAAATGCCATCCTGCCCGCCGTATTCGGCGTACACATCGGGTGGATCATCGCATTGCTTCTGGTGGCCTTTGTGTATATTTTCATCAATAAAACAAAAAAAGGATATGAGATATCCGTGGTGGGGCAGAGTGTGGAAACTGCCCGATATGCCGGCATGAACATCAGCAGCATCATCATCACCGCCATGCTGCTGTCCGGCGGGATGTGCGGTCTGGTGGGCATGATCCAGGCTTCGGCCATCGAAAAGAGCCTTGTCTACAGCATCGCAAACAATTATGGATTTACCGCCATCATCACGGCCTGGCTTGCCCGCCTCAACTCCGTGGCGATCCTGCTGGTCTGCGTCGTATTTGCCATGCTCATCCAAGGAGGCGCCTATATTCAAATCGCCATGAACGTCCCCAGCTCGGTTTCCAGCATCGTTCAGGGAACGATATTATTCTTTGTTCTGGGCAGCGAATTCTTTCTGCAGTATAAGATCGGCAGAATGCCGCAGCTTCAAAAGGAGGTGGCGTAATGCAGTCGTTTCTTGCGACCTGTATCGTGGCGGGAACGCCGCTGCTGTTTGCCGTGATCGGCGAGATCATTACAGAGCGTTCCGGAAGTTTGAATTTAGGCGTGGAAGGAATGATGCTCCTGGGGGCGATTGCAGGGTTTGCCACGGCCATGAGCACGCAAAATCCATATGCCGCATTGCTCGGCGCAGGCTTTGCCGGCGCCGGCGGCGCATTGATCTATGCCATTCTTACGGTGACGCTCCGGGCAAACCAGACGGTCACGGGACTTACGTTGACGATTTTCGGTACCGGTGTGGCCAGTTTTGTGGGACAGCCCATGCTGGGATCCACCGTGCC
>JAAYDG010000080.1 GCA_012729355.1 Clostridiales bacterium | reverse complement strand
GCTTCGGATCCGGGCTTTACCCGGGACATCGGCGCCTGGACACGAACCACGGGCAACCGGCTTCTTTCCAACGAGAAGAGGGGCAATCAGTACGTTGCCGTGGTGCAAAAGGGCATGGGTCCGGTGGCGACGGATACGGCGGCACCGGCAACGGGAAAAGAAGGGAAGACCATCATCGTCTTTTCCGGAGACCTGGATAAAGTCCTGGCCAGCTTCATCATCGCCAACGGCGCGGCGGCCATGGGCCGTCCCGTCACCATGTTCTTTACCTTCTGGGGATTGAATGTACTCCGGAAGGCCCAATCCCAGAAAGTGGACAAGAGTTTCATCGAAGCCATGTTCGGCGGTATGATGCCCCGGGGCGCGGGGAAGCTGAAGCTGTCGAAAATGAACATGGCCGGCATGGGCACCGCCATGATGCGCAAAGTGATGCGGGACAAGAACGTGGATTCCCTGGAAGAACTCATCCGCAAGGCCATGGAAGCCGGCGTCAAGATCGTGGCCTGCACCATGAGCATGGACGTGATGGGGATCAAGGAAGAAGAACTCATTCCCGGTGTCGAGCTGGGCGGCGTGGGCGCCTACCTGGGCGATGCGGAAGAATCCAACGTGAATCTGTTCATTTAGCAGTTGTGTGACCTGCTCACGGATTTTCTCCGTCGAAACAGTACAATAAAATCATCATGCAATGTACTGTGGAAAAAGGAGAAATGAAATGTCTGCATTGATCATAACGAAAGACAATTTTGAAAAAGAAGTATTGCAATCCGAAGCCCCTGTGCTGCTGGACTTCTGGTCCCCCCGCTGCGGCCCCTGTCAGATGGTCCTGCCCCTGATCGACGAGCTGGCCGGCGAGATCAAGGGGGCCAAGATCGGTAAAGTAAACGTGGATGAACAGCCGGAACTGGCAAGAGCGTTTCAGGTGATGAGCATCCCCATGCTCACCGTGGTAAAAGGCGGGAAAGTAGTAAAAGCAGCCGTCGGCGCCAGGCCGAAAGCTGCCATACAGGAGATGATTTCGGAATTTATTGCGTAAGAGAACGCAGCTTCGATTTATCGAGTATTTTAATGCCTCCGCGGGACAGTTCGACGATTCCTTCGGAGGCAAAATATTTGAGCATGCGGGTCACCACTTCCCGGGCGCTGCCCACGTAGCGGGCTGCCTGCTCGTGGGTGATCTTCAGCAGCTCGTCTCCGGTACGGGTCATTTCGTCCCACAGGAAGATGGCCAGCCGTTTGTCCATGCTCATGAACAGGATCTGCTGCATGGCCCACATCACATCGGAAAAGCGTTCGGCAGCCAGTTTGTACGCCCAGCATTCGACCCGTTCGTTCCGCTCCGACAGCGCTTCGAAATACGTGGCCCGGATCAGCAGCAGCTGCGTGTCCTGTTCGGTGTCCACGTGGACGTCAAACGTGATCGTTGACAGCACACAGGAAGCCGACAGCACACACATATCTCCCTCGGACAGACGATAGAGTGTCACTTCCTTGCCGTTTTCAGAAAGCATGTAGGTCCGAAGACTTCCTTTCAGAATCAAAAAGAGTCCCACACAGTTGCTCTCACCGCTGTGAAGGTTGGTTCCCTTTGGGTAATTCATCACCATGGCGTGGGCAAGCAGGTCTCTTTTTTCCTCTTCGTCCATTCCGTCCCAGGGTTCAAAATGACGGCTCAGCAACAGGTTTTTTTCCGCATCGGTCATAACAAGTCCTCCGTTCTTTTCAGTTTGACACTTCCAATATAGTTTGAACGTTCAACAAAGTCAACAAACCAAAACTGGCCGGGCGTTTCGTTTCCGCAATCTATTTGAAAATCCTTGCCGAAACAAAAAGAATTGAACAAAACGTGTGATTTGCTGTATAATACCGATATAAATTCGGAAAACAGCACTTGGCAACAACGCGCCAGGGGGGAGGACTTCATGGCCATTCACACCCGACGCACGCAAGGAAGCTACGCCCACATGGCGATATTTTTTTCTTTTCTCGCGATCGCTTCATTCTTTTTCGACAGCCCGGCTCAAATTGCCGCAGGGATGCAGCGCATCCTGTTTTCACCCAGCAACCTGCTTACTGATTATATGGAGATCGCAGGAGTAGGCGCCGCCTTGTTCAACAGCGGTATGATCGGCCTGATGTCCCTTCTTTTGCTCCGGGTGACCGATGTGGAAATGGACGGCGCCGCCATCGCCAGCCTGGTGACGATGGGTGGATTCGCACTCTTCGGAAAGAATCTTTTCAATTCGATCCCGATCACCCTGGGTGCTTTGCTCTACGCCCGGGTTCAGATCATTCCGTTCCGGGACGTGGTTATCACCAGCCTGTTTGCCACGTCTTTGGGCCCCTTGGTCAGCGAACTGAGTTTCGGTCTGGGCCTGTCCCGAATGTCAGGCATCGCGGCCGGTTATGCCGCCGGTCTGATCGTGGGATTCGTGGTCGTTCCCCTCTCCAAGGCTTGTATGAATTTCCATCATGGGTATAACCTCTATAATATCGGATTCACTGCCGGCCTGATCGGCATGTTTGCTGCCGGGATCCTGCGTATGTTCGATCTGCAAGTGGAAACCGTGCTGATCCTCTCCTGCGGAAACGACGTGATCCTGAGTGTTCTTCTGCTGACGCTCTTTGCGATCCTGCTGGTGTCCGGCCTGCATCAGAACGGATGGTCCTTCAACGGCTATTGGCAGCTGATGACGCATTCCGGCCGCCTGAGGACGGATTTTGTCAAGAAGTGCGGCTATGGACTGACCTTGATCAACGTCGCGATCATGGGTTCGATCGCATGGTTGTATGTGGTGATGATCGGATGTTCGCTCAACGGACCCACTGTGGGCGCAATTTTTACGATCATGGG
>JAAYDG010000079.1 GCA_012729355.1 Clostridiales bacterium | reverse complement strand
ATTGTACAGGGAGACCAGGGCCGGAACGGCAAAATCCGGCGTCCCCATATAAATGATTTTCATTCTTCGTCCTCTGCCGCTTGGTCCGCGCTATGGATCTGTTCTGCCTTATCGATGAACAGGATCCCGTCCAGATGATCGCATTCGTGACAAAAAGCCACGGCCAGCAGGCCCTCGCCTTCGTATTCCACGGGGTTTCCTTCAGGAGAAAACCCTTTGATCCTGACGTACTGCGGCCGTCGGACACGCCCGATCATCCCGGGAACCGATAAACAACCTTCCTCTTCAAATTGTTCACCCCGGGTCTCAACGATTTCCGGATTGATCAGCCGATACAACTGTCCGTCCATTTCAATGACGATGATGCGCCGCAAAATCCCGACTTGCGGCGCCGCAAGGCCGAGTCCGTGCTCGGCGCGCATGGTTTGGACCATGTCCTCGGTAATATCACGGATCCTGTCGTTGATTTCCAGGACTTCCCGTGCATGTTTTCTCAGGACATCGTCTCCTTCGGTAACGATATTTCTCAGTGCCATTTTTCCTCCTGTTTACATAAAAGAATACGGGTTTACATCCATGGTGAGCAAAGATGTGGCTGTTTTCTCTTTCGTATACACCCGTTTCAACTGCTGAAGGATCTCGGTCGTACTTCTCCGCTGTCCTTCCGGCGATTTGATCAGGATCTGATATCGGTAGGCTCCGCCTGCCTTGTTCAACGGTGCGGGTGTCGGGCCCAGGATCGTCAGCTCTTTCCCGGCTTTTCGCCTGAGCCAGCGGGCGCATCGCTCGGCCAGTTCCGCCGCCCGATCTTCCTCGACATCGGAGACGATCATCTGAAACAGATCGCAAAACGGTGGATACTGAATCTGTTCCCGCAGGCGGATTTCTCCGTTGTAAAACGACCTGTAGTCGTGATGGGCCGCCCAACGAAGCGCTTCGTGGTCCGGCGTATACGTCTGTATGATCACCTGTCCGATTTGATCGCCCCGCCCCGAACGTCCGGCAGCCTGAGTCACCAGTTGAAACGTACGTTCCGCACTGCGGAAGTCCGGAATGTTCAGTGTTACATCTGCGCTGACGATCCCCACAAGACCCACGTTGGCGATATCAAGGCCTTTGGCCACCAATTGCGTTCCGATCAGGATATCTGCTTCATGCTTCTCGAATTCGGAAAGGATCGCCTCCATAGCGCCCTTTTTGCGGGCGGAATCCAGATCCAAACGCCGAACGCCGGCATCGGGGAACAGTTCCCGCACCTTTTCCTCTACTTGCTGCGTTCCTGCGCCGAAGCTGCGAATCGTCCTGCCTCCGCAGACCGGACACTGTGCAGGCAGGGGTTCTTTTCTGCCGCAGTAGTGACACATACACACATTCAAATCTTTATGATAAGGCATGGAGATGCCGCATTCGTCGCAGCGAAGCACATGACCGCACTCTCTGCAGGAGACGAAGGATGCATATCCGCGCCTGTTCAGGAACAGGATGATCTGCTTCTTTTTCTCCAGATTCTCTCGAATCCCGTCCGCCAGGGCCCGGGAAAAAATGCTGCGGTTCCCGCGGCGCAGTTCCTCCCGCATATCTGCGATATGCACCCGGGGCATCGGCGTTTCATTATACCGTTCCGTCAGCTGCAGCCGCTTGAACAGCCCCTTCTCACTGCGGTAATAATCCGCCAGCGAAGGCGTGGCGCTGCCGGTCAACACCACAGCATCGTGGCTCATGGCTCGCTTGACAGCCACTTCCAGCGTGTCGTACTTCGGACTTTTATCCGACTTGTAGGATGTTTCGTGGGATTCATCCAAAACGATGAGCCCGATATCCCGCAACGGTGCGAAGACCGCAGACCGGGCGCCGATCACCACAGGAGCACGGCCGCTCCGAATCTTGTCATATTCCACCGCCCGCTGCTTTTTCGTGAGGCGGCTGTGGATCACTGCCACTTTCTCTTTGCCGAAGCGATTCATGAAGCGGCGGATCACCTGCGGTGTCAGGGAAATCTCCGGCACCATCACGATGCCCTGCCGCCCCTGATCCAGTACTTTTTGCATGGATTGAAGGTAAAGTTCCGTCTTTCCCGAACCGGTAACGCCGAACAGGAGAAACACGCGATGCTCTTGTCGATCCAGTGTTTCGCTGATCTCACGAAAAGCTTGCTCCTGTTCCGCCGTCAAGGTCTCCGGAACGGAAGCGGAAAAGTCCAAATCTGCGAAGGGGTCCTTCGTCTTCCCCAGGACCTTTATGTCGTCGGGGACAAACATCCTGAGCGCTTCGATATAGCGGCAGAGCGTACGATTCCGCATCCAAAGAGCGGTTTCCAGTTCTTCGGCCGACAGCCGCACATTCGGATCGACCTCCACGACTTCTTTGATATTCCGCATGCCCGCCGGCGGCTGCTCCCGAACGGCGATCACATAGCCGTCCGTCAAACGGTTTCCCCGCGCAAAAGGAACGCGGACCCGGCATCCGGGAGCGACATCGTCTTGGCGACAGGCATACGTGTAGGGTGCGTCGGTCGCGTTGGTATTGTTATCCACGATGAGATCGACGTATTTCATGGATCTCTCCGCGAAAAGCTGCATCCGCAGTAATTCTGCCGGTACAGACCGTATTGGGCGGATAGTGCCAGAGACTCTCGGTATCCGTCTCTCTTCTTGTAGTTTCCGTTTAAATATCTTACCCGCCAAATACCGGCCAGGTCTTTGCCGATCGCCGAGATCGTATCGAAATTTTTATGGGGACTGACGGTGAGCGTGGTGTCGAACCCGTCGAAACCACCCTCGGCGACACGGCGTGCCGTTTCCCGAAGACGCAAGAAAAAACAGCGGCTGCAGCGCGCACCTCCCTCAGGTGCTTGCTCCAGACCCCGGACTGCATTATAATACACCGAAGGGTCGTAGGATCCTTCGATCATGCCGATCTCGACCTGTTCCGCAGCTCCGAACTCTTTGAGGAAACGGATCTGCTCCGCCTTGCGGTGCTCGTATTCCGAAGGATCTGTGATGTTCGGATTATAGAAAAAAACCGTCACACTGAATTCCGGAATCAACCGGCGGATCACTGCAGTGGAACAAGGGCCGCAGCAACTGTGCAGCAATATTCTTTTTTTCGCATCGTATGCCTGCATTTTTACTCCTTAAAGACATAAAATTATACCATGAAGAGCGCCGATTGTCATCCGTCTGCCTCCCGGAGAAACAGATGAACAAAGAGAATCCTTTCGGATCCGTACACTTTCATACCATCGGGACCTTCCTGAAAAACGAATTCGGCCGCCGGGTGGTCAAACTGTCCCTGGACGGCGGTTTTACCTGCCCCAATCGGGACGGCACTGCGGGATGCGGAGGGTGTCTGTTTTGTTCCGAAGACGGCGGCGGTCATTATGCGGGAACGATCGGAGACCAGATCGATCTGCTCGGTCGAAAATGGCCGGAAAGCGCTTATATCGCTTATTTCCAAAAGCATACCAACACCTATGCGCCGGTTTCCGTCTTGCGGCATCTGTGGGATGACGCACTTTCTTATCCGGGAGTCGTGGGGCTGGCTGTCGCCACGCGCCCGGACTGTCTGCCGGCAGATGTGCTGGATCTTCTATCCGAATACAATCAAAAGACCTATCTTTGGGTGGAACTCGGTCTGCAGACCTCTCGCGAAGATACTGCAAAAGCCATGAATCGCTGCTACGAAAACATCGTTTTCGAACGCGCCATGACCCAGTTGTCCGTCCGCGGGATCAAAGCCGTGATCCACCTGATTTTGGGCCTTCCCGGGGAAACCGGAAAGGACATGGCGCGGAGCGCCGCATATGTTTCGTCCTTCCATCCTTTCGGATTGAAACTGCATATGCTCTATGTATTAAAAAATACAGGTCTGGCCGACCTGTATCCCCAAACATTCCGAACGCTGGCTTTGGAAGAGTATATCGCTCTTGTCGTGGATATCCTTGAAAAATTGCCCCGGGAAATCACGATCCACAGGCTGACCGGCGATGCGCCCGCGAATCAATTGATCGCACCGCTGTGGAGCAGAGACAAACACGCCGTGCTCAACGGCATCCAGAAAGAATTCAAAGCAAGGGGCACCTTCCAGGGGATTTATTCCTCTCCGATGTCCTCCAGATGATAGTGTTTTCTGCACAGTGATACATACATTTCATTGCCGCCGATCACGATCTGCTCCCCGGAGCGCACCATCTTTCCCTCCACGATCCGGGCGACCATCGTTGCTTTTCGCCCGCAGTGGCAGATCGTTTTGATTTCCTCGATCTTATCGGCATAGACCAGCATGTAATAGGATCCCTCGAACAACTCATTTCTGAAGTCGTTTTTCAATCCGTAGGCCAATACCGGCGTATCGTATTCGTCCACGATGCGCACAAGATCCATGATATGCTGCTTTTTCAAGAACTGGCACTCGTCGATCAATACGCAGTGGATGGGCTTTTCCTTTTGGGCATCCTTGAACAGTTCCAGGATGCTGATCCTGTCGTCGATCTTCGTCGCCTCTCTTGAAATACCGATTCGGGAGGTGATGCGCCCGGCTCCGTACCGATTGTCGACGGACGGAATCAGAACCAAGACATTTTTGCCCCGCTCTTCGTAATTGTGCGCCACTTTGATCAGTTCGATGGATTTCCCTGCATTCATGGTGCTGTACCGATAATACAATTGTGCCATATGTCCGGACCTTTCCTTTTGTTATGATTCTGTCACTGCAACTGTATTATAGCAAAAATGAAAACGCCCTGCATCGTATTTTATCACCGGAACCGGGTTATACACTCTTCATCAGTTTTTTGATCCCATGCGTCGAACCGACGGCAACTCCGACGGCGAATCGTCCGAATCCCCCGAAAGGCCAGGAGAACATGCGCCAGGAAAGGCGCAGCACGATATAGAAGGCAAAGAGCACAGCGATGGAGAAACCGATCATAGCGAGCAAGGCATAAGCAATGACCTTGGCCGCGATCTCGACACCGCTCAATTGATCAGACATGACGACCTCCTCTCGAGAAAACCATGGCGGGAGTCTGCCATGGTTATTATACAAGATACGATGTCCAATAAAACGGATATTGCGTGGCGCTCCCGTTTATTTCGGATACAGGAGTTCTACCGCTTCCAAGTGTTCGCGGTACTGCCGCACCACATGATCCGGGCCGAGAATCCTCACATCGCAGCCCAACCCGAAGATCCAGCCGAAAAACTGAGGGCTTATCTCCACGGGGATCCCGATCATAAAGTGCTCCTGATCGACCGTGCAGATCGTCACATCTCTGCCGAACCGGTCGATCACAACGCCGGCCAGGCTGTTGTGAAACAGCAGCCGAACAACACATTCCCTGCCGGCAAACATACTGAACACTTTTTTGGAGTAGGCCGAAACGTCCAGCGCTTTGAACGCATCGATTCCTTCCCGGTCTTCCTCCGTGGCGGAAATGTCGTTCATCTTGTCCACACGGTAGTGTTTGATCATCTTTGCTTCGGAGTCATAGGCGATCAGATAGTAATTTTCGTCGTCCCAGACAAGGGCAAAGGGACTGACTTGGTAGTAGTTGCCGTCTCTTCGGAATTCTCGCTCCTTGTGCACCGTAAAATGAAAATACTTGAACTGTATCTTTTTGTTGCCGGCAATGCCGTTGGAAATTTCGTCCACGTTATAGTAGACGCTTTCGTTCATGGATTTGACCCGGTTCTGCACGAAAACCTGCCGATGAAGCCGTTTGGCCTCGTGAATGCTGGTCAGCTTCTCGATCTTGCGGATCAGCGCCGCTGTTTTTTTCTGTGTGATGAATTTCGAAGATTGAACGCTGTCTACCAGCAGTTTCACCTCCGGCAATTCAAATTCTCTGCTGGCGATAAAATAGCCGGTTTTCTTGGATTTGACCTGTTCGATGTCCAGTCCGAATCGCCTGAGTGCCTCCAGATCGTCGTAGATCGTCTTCCTCTCTGCGGCAATGCCGCAGGCATCCAGCTCCCGGATCATGTCGACAACGCTCAACTGATGGGTTTCGTCGGTCTTTTCCATCAACATTTTCATCAGGTACAACAGCTTCAATTTTTGGTTGGGCGATTTCGCCATGTCTTCCTCCCGTCCATCTTCAAGTTGCACTTTTTTTTTACACAAAATTGAATTATGATAACGTTATCAACCATCGACATCCATGCACACACAAGGAGACACCCATGAAAATATTTCAGGCCACATGCGAACACATCGATGCGATCTACCGAATCACACAACGTGTCGTCCTGGAATCCTATCCCCACTATTATCCGGCGCCCGCAGTGAAATTTATGTCCGATTACCACGACAAGGAAAAAATCGGCCGGGACATTCGGGAAGGAACGATCCTGATGCTGGAAACAGACGACGGCATCCCGGCCGCGACCGGAACCGCCCGGGGATGCCAGATCGGACGGCTGTTCGTCCTGCCGGAATATCAAGGCCGGGGCATGGGTGCATCCTTGATGGACGAATTGGAACAAATCGTTTTTCAATCCTGCGACAGGATCCGGCTGGACGCCTCACTGCCGGCAAAGCCTATGTATATCAAACGCGGCTACAAAGAAATCCGCTACGAAATCCAGTCCGTCGGAAACGGCGATTTCGTGTGCTTCAGTGTAATGGAGCTGAAAAGGCCGGGCGATCGATGTGAATAAGGCTCAGAAGGTCATACTTTCGGTATTTCTGCCTCTGACGGCTTTGATCCTCGTGCTGGATCCCACATCCCCGTCTTTTGAAAAAATCCAGTACGTGCGCTATGCCACGGTCCTCGCCCTGTTTCTCGCTGTGATGATCCTTCCTAAAAAATTTCCGGAACAGAAGACCATGGTACCGGCCTTTTTCTGTATGGCTCTTGGCGATTTTTTTCTCGTTTTCATTTACACGATCGAACAGATTCACCGGGACTTATCCTGGATCGGTATCCTCTCATTTCTGACCGGTTATCTGTTTCTGATCAAAGCGTATCGAAAGAAAAGCAGCAACCCAACCAAAGAATTGGCCGCTCTCGCTCCGTTTTTAACAGCCTCGATCCTGATCGGATGGCACCTGCATCCGTATGTGCACGGACCTGTCATCGGACTGGGCGTCGTGTTCCTGGCTGTTTTATGTATTATGGCCTGGCAGGCAACAACAACGCTTTTCACCCATCATTTTTCAAATAAAACAGCAATCATGATCGCCGCCTCGGGCGCACTGATGTTTCTCTGCGATGCCGGGATCGCCTTCTCGCTGTTCCATCCCTACTATTCCACGGTATACATCGCCTGGCTCAAAAACATCGTCTGGACCGCCTACCTTTCCGGCTGGACGCTGGCTGCCCTGGTCATCGCCGAAGACGACTTTTATACCGGCAGCACGGATATGATATAACCGCCGGCGACCAGGCTTGCCAGATTCGCCACGATCGCGAATATCAGGATCCGACTTTTTTTATGCTCCTCGATGAGCAGCGGCAAGGCGATCATTTCCGCACCCAATACAAAGACCTCGCCAATGACCAGCGCAAAGAGAAGATAGTACGGCATCAACGACCCGCCGTTATTCAGCCAGATATTCAAGGCGCCCTGTGTAAGCAGGTTGACGACAAGAAATACCAGCCAGCTCCGCTTCTCCCGAAAACGGAAGAGCAGGAACACAAGACTTTCGATCAGCAACGTCAAGAACACGCGAATCGACACCAGGATCGCAGACCGGAACGGGTACATCCCGGGTGTAAACAACTGCTCCTCCACATCCAGCGTGTAGACGTTGTTGTACCCCTGAAGTCCGCCTTCCGGCGACCATTCGAAATGCGTCTCCCCTGTTGACACGCGGAAGACATACTGTCCGTCCGCGTCCAGATCACGGGAATAAAAAGCGTAATATCCTTCCCAGGCAACCTTTCGAACGGTCGCCTCGGGCGCCTCTTCGCCGGAGATCAGAACGATGGACAAATCCTCCGGCGGATCGTTCACAAGGATCACCAGGGAAGGCGGCTCCGCCGCATTCGCCCAGATTGTCATGGGCATCATGGATATGCTCAAAATCCCGATCACGATCAACAGCAAACTTTTCTTCACTGCTGAACTCCCTTTGAACCGACTTCCTAGTAGATGCGTCCTGTTATAAGATTCCCTGTCGGAGTCGACTGCTTTTCTGATGATCATCCTATCCTCCTTTTTGTTTCTTCACATTTGATTATACTATAAATTTGTTCAGGAATGGTTTATCATATCCTTATATATGGAATACGATATCCAATCCAATCATGAGGAGGAAAAAATGGACGTAACATTAGCCGTTGTCAACGGTCAGGTGATCACGATGAAGGATCATCAGCAGGCGGAAGCCTTTGCAGTGTGCAAGGATCGCATCGTAAAAGTAGGCAGCACCGAAGAAGTCCTGAAGCTGACGAATCCCATGACAAAGATCATCGATCTGAACGGGAAAACAGCACTGCCCGGTTTTATCGACACCCATCTGCACATCGTAGGCTACGGTTTCGCATTTGAAGCTGTGGACCTGCTTGGCGTCAAATCGATGAAAGAACTCATCGAACGATGCAAGACCTATATCGATGAGAAAAAAGTACCTGAGGGAACCTGGGTCATGGGCCGGGGTTTTGACCAGAATGCTTTTGCCGACGTGGAGGACTTTCCCACATCCAGGGATCTGAACGCAATCTCTATGAAACATCCTGTCCTGTTGGTCCGGACCTGCGGACACATCGGAATCGTCAACGAGCTGGCTCTGGAAGTCACAGGCGTCGGTGAAGAAACCTTCGTTCGGGGAGGCAGCTTTGACAAATACAGAGACGGCACCCCCAACGGCGTCATCCGGGAGGCCTCGCTGGAATGGTTCAAGCAGCAGATGGCCTATGCCAGAAGCGTAGAAGACCTGAAGCGCGCCATCACCACGGGGAGCAAAGTCCTCAACCAGTTCGGCATCACAACGATCCATACGGAAGACTCCTACGATCTGGGATATTCGGGCAACCTGGAAAATCTGCACGAAGCCTATAAGCAGCTGATCATCGAAGGAAAACTGACACAGCGAGTCTATCAGAAGATTTCTCTGCCCAGAACGGAAAACCTGAAAGCATTTTTGGAAGGCCCTCTGCGCACCGGAATGGGCAATGACTACTTCCGAATCGGGCCGGTAAAGTTGTGGGCCGACGGCACCATCGGCGCCCACACCGCCTTTATGCTGGAAGACTATTCGGACCTGCCGGAAGGCGGGATCGGGATCGCCGTCTACGAAAATGACGAGATCCGGGAAATGATCGAGCTGACACACCGAAGCGGAATGCAAATGTGTATCCACGCCATCGGCGACGGCGCGCTCAAGCAGGTGGTGGATGCGTACGACGAAGTGATCCAAAAGTATCCGGACATCCCCCATCGCCACCGGATCGTTCACTGCCAGATCGGCAACGACGAGCTCTACAAAAAACTGGCGAAGAACGGGCTCATCATCAATATCCAGCCCATGCAGACCGAAACAGACTATCCGCTCATCGAATACAGGCTCGGGAAAGAACGGATCAAGCGCTGCCACGCCTGGAGAAGCCTGATCGATTACGGTGTTACCATCACAGGCAGTTCTGACGTACCCTGCACCAACAGCTTCGATGCGGCAGATGTTTTCATCGGGATCGATGCCGTGGTCAACCGGACCAAATGGCTTCCCGAAGAAGCGGTCACGGCGTATGAAGCGCTGGAAATGTATACCGTCAACGCCGCTTACGCCGCATTCGAAGAAGATGCCAAAGGCAGCCTGGAAGAAGGCAAACTGGCGGACTTCGTGATCGCCACCGGGAACCCGCTGGAGGAAGGCATCTCCATCAAGGACATTAAGGTCGAACAGACCTTTGTTGGGGGAATCAAAGTATACGAAGCTTAGCGAGCATCACACACCGGAAAGCAGAGGATCTTTCAAAGATCCTCTGCTCTTTTTATTGTTCATACATGCGATAGAGCCCGGAGTAGACGCCGCTCTTCGCCAGCAGTTCCAGGTGAGTGCCCTTCTCTTCGATCCCGTTTTCCGTAAGCACCAGAATGATGGATGCATTGCGGATCGTGGTGAGCCGATGGGCGATCGTAAAGGTGGTGCGTCCTTGGGAAAGTCGTTCCAAAGATTTTTTCACCAGAAGCTCGCTCTCGTTGTCCAGGGCGGAAGTCGCTTCATCCAGGATCAGGACCGGCGGATTTTTCAGGAATACCCGGGCGATACTGATCCGCTGCTTTTGTCCGCCGGACAATTTAACCCCGCGTTCCCCTACATATGTATCGTATCCTTCGGGCAGCGCAGTGATGAAGTCGTGGGCGGCCGCATCCACGGCAGCCCGGGTCACCTCCTCGATGGAAGCGCCTGGTTTCCCGTATTGGATGTTCTCAAAGACCGAACCGGAAAATAAATACACATCCTGCTGGACGATGCCGATCTGAGAACGAAGGGATTGGATCGTCACATCCTTGATATCGTAGCCGTCGATCAGGATCCTGCCCGAAGATACGTCGTAAAACCGGGGGATCAGATTGCACAGCGTGGTTTTGCCGCTGCCGGAAGGGCCCACCAGCGCCACATTTTCCCCGGCGCTCACGGTCAGATCGATATCGGACAGAACGTTGCGATTGTTGTCCGAATAGCGGAAGCTGACTTTGTCGAACCGCACTTCGCCGGTCACATCGGGAAGTACGATGGCATTTGCGGCATCGTCCACCTCCACCGGCGCGTCCATGATCTCGATGAACCGCTCGATCCCCGTGATCCCCCTCTGGAACTGCTCCGTAAACTCCACGATCCGTCGGATCGAAGCCAGCAGCAATGTCACGTAAAGCAGAAATGCCACAAGGTCGGGGGCTTCGATCCGTCGATGGATCATGAATATTGCGCCTACGATCACGACAGCGATGTACATCAGGCCGTCGAAGAATCGAATCGTGCTGTGAAAACCTGCCATATAGCGGTAAGCTTGGCGCTTGATCCGCAGGAATCCTTCGTTTCCTTCTTTGAATTTTGCTTCTTCCATATCTTCGTTGGCAAAAGACTTTACGACCCGAACGCCCAGCAGGCTGTCCTCCACTTTTGAATTCAGTTCTCCGATCTGGTCCCGGGATCTCTTGAAAGCGCGCCGCATCTTGAAATTGAACGTTGTGGCAAAGATCAGCATCAAAGGCAGCATGGCAAAGATGATCAGCGTCAGCGTCACCTCCATCCGGAGCAAAATGATGAAGGCTACACCGATCTTCACCGCGGCAATGAAGAATTCTTCCGGGCAGTGATGGGCAAACTCCGTCACATCCATCAGATCACTGGTGATCCTGGCCATGATCTGACCGATCTTAGCGCTGTCATAATAAGAATACGATAGCTGTTGCAGATGACTGAACAGGTCTTTTCGCATATCCGTCTCGATGCGGGCGCCCATGGTGTGCCCCACGGAGGTCATAAAATAATTAGCGACCACATCCACCAGCCTCAGCGCCAGGTAAAAAGCACCCAGACGAAGGACCATCTGCACGGTAAGTCCCGCCAAGTCATTCATGCCCATATCCGTGATATACCGGATGATCAGAGGAAGCGCCAATTCACAGACGGTGGTGAGCGCGGCGCAAAAGAGATCCAATATCAGGATCCAGCGATATTTTCTGTAATACGGCACAAACCTCTTTACCAAATAGGAAGTTCGCATCGTTTTGTCGTCGTTCATAGCCTTTTCTCCCGGTTGTTATTGTCTTGATTTTATTGTATCACGAACTTATTGATTTGACACTGGCGATACACGTCTCCGCGTCGGCATATATTCAGCTCTCTGTCGTGAACTGCCTGTTGCCTTCGCCCTGCTTTGCCTGTACTATGAAGCTGAGAACAAGGAGGTTCCCTATGAAAAAGCTGTTTTATAACGCAACAATCCATACCATGGACCGGGGGAAGACCGCAAAGAGCCTGCTCATCGAAGAAGGCCGCATTTTGGCGGTAGACTGCGACCCCGCAGCCTGGACGGAAGATCCCGACTGCGAAAAGATCGACCTGCAGGGCCGTACGGTGCTTCCCGGCTTTCACGACAGTCATCAGCACTTCCTCTGTTATGCAATCGACAAGGAGAAAATCGACTTTTACGCGGCAAGAAGTGTCAAAGACATGGCGGAGATGACACGCCGCTATATCCGGGAGCGCAGCATCCCCAAGGGACAATGGGTGCAGGGCGGCGGTTGGAACGAGAACTTTTTCGATGTGAAAAAAGTGCCCACACGGCAACAGCTGGACGAAATATCGCCGGACAATCCCGTGATGTTTACCAGAGCCTGTTGCAGCACGGCCGTGGCCAACACGGCGGCGCTGAAACTGGCGGGCATTTTTGAGAATCCTCCGAAGATGAGCGACGGCGAAATCGTCTTGGACGAAAAAGGGATCCCCACGGGATTGCTCAACGAGAGAGCGCGCTTTTACGTGTACGACATCATTCCCAATATCAGCAAGAATGACGTCAAACAGCTGATCCTGGAGTATCAGGAAGATCTGCTCAAAACGGGTCTGACCACCGTTCAGACCGACGATTTTAAGCTCTGGGACGCCACATTCAAAGATATCCTGCAGGCGTATAAAGAACTTGAACAGGAAGGCAGGTTGAAAGTCCGGTTTATTCAGCAGCTCAGATTGATCGACCACAAGGAACTGGACGCATATCTGGCTCTGGGCATCAAGCCGTATGAAGGTTCGGACATGTTCAAGGTGGGCACCTTTAAGCTTCTGCCTGACGGTTCCCTGGGCGGAAAGACCGCTGCGCTGCTGGCCCCTTACGAGGGAGAAAAAGAAAACAAAGGCATTCTCACTTATACCCGGGAGCAGCTGTACAGCCTGCTGGAAAAGGCCCACTTGAACGGACTGCAGCTGGCGATGCACGCCATCGGCGACGGCACTATGGATCTGGTCCTGTCCTGTTACAAAGAACTGCAGGAGAAGCATCCGAAGGACGACCCCCGATTCCGCATCATCCACTGCCAGATCACCAACGAAGATATCCTGGGCCGGTTCGCAGAACAAAACGTGATCGCAGACATCCAGCCGCTGTTCATCAAAGCGGATATGGAAGTGGCCGAACAGCTCATCGGCAGAGAGCGTCTCCGCACCAGCTACAATTGGAAGACGATGCTGCAAAAGGGTGTTCACATCTCCGGGAGCTCCGACGCGCCCGTGGAATCCTTCGACCCCAGATTGGCAATCTACTGCGCGGTTACTTCCAAGAACCTGGAAGGCAAGCCCGAAGGCGGCTGGATGCCCGAACAGCGCCTTACCAGAGAAGAGGCTGTGGAACTCTACACCACAGGCGCCGCCTACACCTGCTATGAGGAAAAAACCAAAGGCATGCTGAAGGAGGGCTTCCTGGCCGACTTCATCGTGATGCCCGAAGATATCATGACCGTAAAGGAAGAAAGGATCCAGGCACTGCCCGTGGACGAAGTTTGGGTTGGCGGAGCGCTTGTGTTCTCTCGCAGTTGAGACAAATCCCGACCAATTCTCGCTATTCTTGGAACGGTTTCACTTCAACCTGTAACGTAATTCCGATCTCTTCGGCCCAACGCAGGTAATAATCGATCTGCTCCTCCGTCAGCATGTCCGAAGAAATCAATCCCTTCTGTGTAAACAAATCGTTGACGAACAGCTTCGTAAAGAGCGCACCGCCCTTGCCCGTCAAATACATTTCCGAGGAAATGCCGGCTTTCCGAAAGGATTCTT
>JAAYDG010000078.1 GCA_012729355.1 Clostridiales bacterium | reverse complement strand
GAAAAGACCATGACCGCCATTGCGCTGATGTTTGCGGTTCTGAAGGCCAAACCGACGCCCTTTTGCATCCTGGATGAAGTGGAAGCGGCCCTGGACGATACGAACATCGATTCCTTTGCCCGGTATTTGCGCAAATTCCGCCAGACACAGTTTGCATTGGTGACCCACCAGAAAGCGACGATGGAGTATGCGGATGTCCTGTACGGGATCACGATGCCGGAGCAGGGGATCTCCAAAGTGCTTTCGCTGAAACTGGGCGATTCCTTTGAAATATAGAAAGGCGGCATTGACAGGATGAGTGCGCTGTTCAACAATCAAAAAAAATCATTTTTCGGGCGCATGCAGGAACGGATCGAAGAAGTGCTGTTGCTCCGCCCCCGTCCCGACGAGGACATGCTGGAGGAACTGGAAGAGATCCTGATCACCTCGGATATCGGTCTGGAGACCACCGCGGCAATGATCGATACGCTGCGCAGCGCGATCCGAAACGAGCGGCTTACCGATGCGCAGCAGGTCAAAGACGAAATCAGGAAGATCACGACTGCGATGCTGGACAAGGGGTCCCTTCACGGAATGTCGGATCATTACCCTCTCATCATCATGGTCATCGGCGTCAACGGATCGGGCAAGACGACTTCCATTGCAAAACTGGCCCGGCGATATATGGATGAGGGGAAATCCGTACTGTTGGTGGCTGCCGATACGTTTCGCGCCGCAGCTGCGGAGCAATTGTGCGTGTGGGGCGAACGTCTTTCTGTCCCGGTGATTCGCCACAAGGAAGGCGCAGACCCTTCCGCCGTGGTGTATGACGGGATTTCCGCGGCGAAAGCCCGGAGGGTGGATGTAGTCATCTGCGATACGGCGGGTCGGCTTCAGACAAAGAAAAACCTGATGGCGGAGCTGTCAAAGATGTATCGTGTCATAGATCGTGAATTTCCGGATGCTGCGAGAGAGACCCTGTTGGTCCTGGACGCAAATACCGGGAAAAACGCAATTTCTCAAACCCGTGAGTTCCACGATGTCGCAGGACTGACCGGCATCATCCTGACGAAGATGGACGGGACGGCCAAGGGCGGGATCGTGGTGACCATCGCCGATGTCTTCGATCTGCCGGTCAAATTTATCGGCACGGGAGAAGGGCTGAAAGATCTGGAGCCCTTCGATGCAAAGACCTTTGCGGACAGTATATTCGGAGGGGAATACCGGGGGGAAGAAAATGGACGATAAGTACAGCAGAGAACACGACAAAATCGTCTTGGAGGAGTTCGACAAAATCAAGGATGATTTCTGGTCGAAAATAGAGAAGCGGGAGGAAGGCGACAAGACCGTTTCGCTGGAGGATCTCTTTGGCGAGGAAACCGGGGGTCTTCCGGAAGACGGGACGGATGGCCGCGACACGCTGTCCGGCCGCATCGAGCGGCGGCAGTCAGAAAAGAGCGTGGCCGGCGGCATGTCGATCGCCGAAAAGGCTGCGGCTTGGTTGTCTGCTGTTCGCACCGGCGTTGCGGAAACCTGGCAAAAGAGGAAGGGCAGCGTTTCTAAAAAATCTGTTTCTCCCGCAACAGGAGAAGGTCTTTCGGAAGAAGGAGCCGATACAATGACAAAGAAACAGGGATTCCGATTCGGGCAAAAAACAACGAAGCGCAGAACGAAGCAAAAGAAATTCACAATCAACTGGAAGAAACTTTTCTGCTTTGCCGCAATCGTTGCCGGCGTTGGCGTGCTGACTGTGGGCGTCCTGACCTTTCTGGCGGTCAAGGACGCTCCGGAGATCGATCCGGACAATATCTACGACATGCTGTCCGAGAACTCCGTGATTTACGATACGGAAGGCAACATTGTGGATAACGTCTATAGAGGGGATTCCCTGAGGACCAATATAGAATATCAACAGCTGCCGCAAGATCTGATCGATGCGTTTATTTCCATTGAGGACAAAACATTCGAGGACCATCACGGGTTCAACATCATACGGATCTTCGGCGCCATCTGGGAAAGCATCAAAACAGGAGATAAGATCAGCGGAACCAGCACCATCACCCAGCAGCTGGCCAGAAACCTCTATCTGACGGACACGAAGAGCGAACGATCCATGGTCCGGAAGGTGCGGGAAGCCTATTATACCGTGATCCTGGAACGGGCGCTCTCCAAAGAGCAAATCTTGGAGGCGTATTTGAATACGATCTATCTGGGATTCAACTCCAATGGCGTTCAGGCTGCTTCTCAGGCCTATTTCTCCAAAGATGTGGAGGCATTGACGCTTGTGGAATGCGCATTGCTTGCATCCCTGCCGCAGAGTCCCAGCTATGCGCCCATCAAGCGCATGGCCACCGAAGACATCGAAGATTTCGAGGTGCTGGATATCATCGAAAAAAACGATGTGTGGACGACGTACTATAATCCCAGCGGAGAAAAGCGATTGCAGTTGACACTCCATTTCATGCACGAGCTGGGCAAAATCACCGACGAAGAGTACGAAACGGCCAAGGCGATTCCGATTCGGGACTCCATCGACCCGGGCACCAGTGTCATTAGCACGAATACGTCATCGTTCTTCTCGGATTATCTGGTCAACAAAGTAATCCAGGATCTTTCGCAGGAATTCGGAATCGACGAGGAAGAAGCAGCCGATTTGATTTACAACGGAGGACTGCAAATTTACAGCACGCAAGATTCAGTCCTTCAGGGGATCGTCGAAGAGGAATTTGCCAAGACGGGCAATTTCCCTGCCATCGGATACGCCACAAAGGATCGGGACGGTAACATCCTGGACAGCGAAGGAAACGTGCTTCTTTACCACATGGACACTTTCTTCGGCGAAAACGGAGACTTCGTGCTCAAGAATGAAGAATTCAAGTGGAACGAAGACGGCAGTCTGACTGTATATAAAGGTAATCGTCTGAATATTTACATGACCAGCGTCAAAGGGCAGACCGACTACAGCGTGGAGTTCAAGAATTTGTACGAGATAAAGGAAGGGCTTCTTTACAGCAGAGCCGGAGGAGTTTGGCTCATCCCGGCAGAGTACAAAGAAAGGGATCCTGACGGAAATCTCGTGCTGGCTGCCCGGTATTTTACCGACAAACCCGATGCATTCGCAACAAACGATAACGGAACGCTTACGCTGCGCAGCGACTATTATACGTTGAAGCAGCCCATCATGCAGCCTCAGTCGGCCATGGTGATCATGGACTACGAGACCGGCCGGATCAAAGCGATGATGGGCGGTCGAGGCATCGAAGGGAGAATGCTGTACAATCGGGCGACTGCCGCACGTCAGCCGGGATCTTCCATCAAACCGCTTTCTGTTTATTCTGTCGCACTCCAGAGTGGAGTGGACGGAACGGGGCCCTGGACAGCGGCAAGCCCGATCGACGACATCCCAATCAAATACGGCGGAGCGGCCTGGCCGAAGAACTGGTATTCAGGGTACACGGGAATCAATACGCTGCGCAGAGCGGTGGAACAATCGATCAACGCCTGTGCCGTGAACCTGTGGATGCAGCTCGATCCCCGGATGAGTGTGGATTTTTTGACCAAAATGGGTGTCACAACGGTGGTGGAATACGGTGAAGTGAATGATATCAATGCGGCAGCCCTTGCGCTCGGAGGTATGACGAAAGGGATTTCGCCCTTGGAGATGACAGCGGCATACGGGACACTCGGCAACGCCGGGACGTACATCGAGCCCGTCTGTTATACCACCGTCACGAACCGGAACGGGGATGTCCTGTTGAGCAAGGCGCCGATCACTCATGAGGTCATGGACGAATCCGTTGCCTCACTGATGACGAATATTCTTCATTCAACTGTGACGAACGGCATCGCGGGCGCCGCAAGAATAGCGGCACAGCCGGTAGCCGGCAAGACGGGAACGACTTCCGAACGCTACGACGTGTGGTTTTGCGGCCTGACGCCTCAATATTCCGCGGCGCTGTGGATCGGCAACGATGTGAATATTCCCATGAACCAGGGGAGTGGCGCCGCGGCGTCTCTCTGGAGCAAGATCATGCAGCGCGTCTGTGCCGATCTGCCCAGGGAAGAATTCCAAATGAGAGGCGATTTTGTGAACGCTACGGTAGACCGGATCTCCGGGAAACTGCCGACTTCTCTGACCGCGGCAGACCCGAGAGGAACGCTGGTTTCCGACATCTTTATCAAAGGGACTGTGCCGACCGGATCCGACGACGCCCACGTGGTGGTTACGGTGTGCGCCGATACCGGATATTTGGCGACGCCGGACTGCACCGATACCGTCAGCAAAGTGGCCGTGATCCGGCCGGCCGGCATCTCCTGGGAAAAAACATTGCTAGATTACTCCATGGGCGGTCTGGGGCTTGAATCTGTCCCCGATTCGATTTACGATGCGCCGGAATACTATTGTCAGGCGCACAATCCCAACCCTGCGATCTATCCGATCTCGCAACTGGCTCCGGTATGGGAAGAAGAAGAACCGGAGGATCCCGGCGCGGAACCCGATCCCGGCACGGAACCCGATCCCGGCGCGGAACCCGATCCCGGCACGGAACCCGATCCGCCTCTCGATGAACCGGAAGATGAGCCGGAAGATGAAAATTGAAGAAACGAAAAAAAAAGTGTCGCTGGATCCTATTATTGACGGCATTGTTGATCATGTATAACATGCAACTCAATCGAAGCGTGGGGACAACTCGATACGCCGTTTCCTCCAACGCCATTCCAAAAGCTTTTGAAGGATATACCCTCGTTCAGGTTTCGGATTTTCATTCTTCGGAAGACGAGAGGTTCTGCGAAGAAATTCTGGAGGAGATCCGAAGGGAAGAGCCGAACGGGATCTTCATCACCGGCGATTTGGTGGATTCGGGCATTTACAGCCGGGAAGCGGAGGATCTTCGATCCGTAAGCCGGGAAGGGTTTCCCGGAGAATCCACGGCGGATTTTGTTGGGGCGTTGATTCAGATCGCACCCGTGTATTTTGTGTACGGCAACCATGAAATGATCCTGCTGGACGATCCGGAAAACAATCCCTTTAAACGGAGGCTCGAGGAAATAGGTGTTCAGTTTATGAACAATCGGGTGCTTCTCCTTGAAAGAGACGGCGACACCATTCAACTGGCAGGGATCCAGGATCCGGCCACACTGTATAAAGATCCGATTCTGGCGGGTTCCGGAGACAATACCAGAGAGCGTACCGAGGCCATGCTGGAGCAGATCGCACCGGACATGGACTCCGAACAGTTTACCGTACTGCTGGCTCATCGGCCGGAGTATGTGGCTCTCTACAAGAACTATTCCATCGATCTGGTCTTGGCCGGGCATGCTCACGGAGGTCAGATTCGACTGCCGTTTATGAGGGAAGGCCTTTACGCTCCCAATCAAGGGTTTTTTCCGCGGTACACCAACGGATCCTATCGGGAAGGCCCCTTGGAAATGATCGTGAGCCGAGGCTTGGGGAACAGCGTTTTCCCCTTCCGTTTTTTGAACAAACCTGAACTGGTGGTCGTAAAATTGACAAATCCTTCCAATCATAGTAAACTGTAAGGGGCGTCGGAGGAAGGAATATGCGAAGGCCGCTGGTCGGCTTCTGCTTCGCCGAAGCATTTGGCATACTGTTGGCTCATTACGGGCTGATTCGCTTTCAACACCTGTGCATGATATGCGCAGGTGTTTTTTTCGTCATCCGCGGCAGAGGTAAAAAGCAATGGATTCTGTGTATGACCGTGTTGTTGCTCCTGGGGTTTGCAAGAACGGAAATGCAAAGCAGAACACCGGTCTATCTGCCCGGTTGCGAAGATCGGGTCGTTCGATTGTCCGGTGTCGTCACAAAGGTCGAAGTAAAAGAATATTGTCTGGCGCTTACGTTGGCGGCGGATCAAGGCGGCCTCGTCGATGAGGTTCCCGTAGAAATCCGGGAAAAAGTATTGATTCGCCTGGATCTGAAACCGGGAGAGTACGCCGTCGCATTCCCCTACGGACTCGCCGGCCGTCGCGTGATCTGCACCGGCCGGATCTCCTGTCCGGAAAGTGTCCGCAATCCGGGCGGATTCGATTATCGTTTGTATCTCCGGGGAAAAGGGATCCACACACTGTGCAATGTATCCCGATACCGTTTTCAGGTCCTGGATGCGGAAAAACCCTTGCTGCACGGATTGTCCCTCAGAAAAGGAGCGTTTTTGAATGCTGCCGATGAACAAATGAGTCCGGAAGGTTTCTCACTGTTGGCCGGATTGCTGTTCGGAGAAAAAAGTTACATTCGGGAAGATGTGTATGAAGGATTTCGAAACAACGGGATGGGCCATATCTTTGCGGTTTCGGGACTGCACGTGGGATTGCTTTACGGCGTTTTGTTGAAACTGACACGAGGCCGGCGTCGCGACATTTCTCTTTTGCTGATGTTGACCGTCATTCTGACTTACGCAGCGCTGGCCAACTTTTCGATTTCGGTTCTTCGGGCTTCCGCAATGGCGGTGACGGCCATGTTGGCCAGTCCGCTTCGGAGGCGCTACGACCTGACTTCCGCCGCTTCCGCAGCCGCCCTGGTTCTCATGACGGCCCGTCCGCTCCAGCTATTCGATTCCGGATTTCAGTTGTCCTTCGTCGCCGCCTATTCCCTGGGGGTGGTCATGCCGTTTGTGCAACTGAAGATCAAGGAACTGGCGGATCGTCGCAGGAAAGCGTGGATCTCTTCCGTGGGGAGTGTTCTCGGCCCTTGCGCAGTCGTGCAGGTCGCGATGGCTCCGCTTCTTGCCTATCATTTCTTGCTCTTCGCCCCTGTCGGATTCTTGATCAATCCGCCGGCCCTTCTGCTTGCCGGTTTGCTTCTTCCCGTGGGGCTGCTGATGTTTCTCCTTTCCCTTGCGAGCGGCGTTGCCTGTTGGTTCGGAACCATGGGCGTGTTCTTGTCGGAGGTGATGTTTTCGGCGTTGGCAGGCATGGCAGAAGGATTGGCGTCTGTCCTGCTTCGCTTGTCGGCGCTGGCCCGGGCAATCCCCGGCGGCGGCATGTGTCCGGCGCCGCCTCTGGGACTTCTGCTGTTATTTTACGTGATCTTTTTTCTTTATTTTTCAGAGATCGGATTTATTCTGATGCGCAGAGGGAAGCGCAAGGTTTTTGCCCTGCTGGCGACTTTCTGTTTGACATCTGCCGTGGTATTGCCCTTTGCCTGCGGCCTTACAGCGTCGCTGATTCCATGGCGCTACCATACCCCCCTCGTAACCTTTCTTGACGTGGGGCAGGGAGACTGCATCCACATTCGGGACGGGAAAATCAACATACTGGTGGACGGCGGCGGCAGTTTTTACAGCAATGTGGGAACGAAGATCCTGGAACCGTATCTTCTGAAGAACGGCATCACCGGCATCGACCTGGCGTTCATCACCCATGCGGATCTGGACCACCGGAAGGGCATTCAAGAATTGTCTCAAAGGATGGCCATCGACACCCTGGTGCTGTCTGATCCATATA
Source organism: Clostridiales bacterium (assembly GCA_012729355.1). Lineage (GTDB taxonomy): Bacteria > Bacillota > Clostridia > Peptostreptococcales > Anaerovoracaceae > UBA10908. The sequence goes on along the minus strand of JAAYDG010000078.1, from coordinate 2,927 downwards.
AAGAGGATCCGGAGGCATTTGACGATATTCTTCGCAGAGACACCGTGTATGTATCGCAGGGAGATTTTCTGGCGGTCGGAAGCCGATTGTCGTTTCGAATCCTTTCGCCGGAAAAACAGGTGCCCGAAGGGCTCAATGATAACGGGTTGAGTCTTGTCATGATGCTGAATCATTCGGGTTTGGATATCCTGCTGACAGGAGATCTGGAAAAGGCGGGGGAATCGAATCTGAAAAACATTCCGACCTGCGACATCCTGAAAGTGGCTCACCACGGCAGCGCAGGCTCGACGAGTCCCGATTTTCTGAACGCCGCCTCGCCCGCCTATGCTGCCATCTCCTGCGGGAAGAACAACATTCACGGCCACCCGGCTCCCGCGGTCATTGAATTATTGGAAAAGTCGGGTATAATATTCGGTAGGACCGACCAATGGGGCGCACTGTGCCTGCGGTCGATCTCGCCGGACCGTTTTCTGATCGAAAATGCCGCCCGGAAAGTATGCTGGGACATCAAGCGAAAGGATCCGGAATGAATCAGGAAGAGCATGCATACAAGACATTCCAAAAAATGCTGAAAGCGCGTATGATTCCTTCGGTGATGCTCCTGTACGGTCCGGAAGATTATCTGATACAGTGGGCCACAGAAGAGCTTGGCAAAGAACTGATCCATCCCGCTGCGGCCGCAATGGACCGCACCGTTTTTTCCGAAGGAAACGGATCGGCCTCGGAACTGATCGCAGCCTGTGAAACGCTGCCGCTGTTTTCCGAGCGCAGGCTGGTGATTGTCGAAGATTGCGATCTGTTTGCGGGAAAAAAGAGCAGACAATACGGACCCGACGAACAGTCACAGCTGTCGGAGTATTTCCTTAGGATGCCGGATTCCGTGCTGCTTCTTTTCAAAGGGGTCGGTGTGGATAAACGTTCCGGCACTTTCAAGGCGGTGCGGGAACACGGGATGGCGTTGGAGTTCCCGCCGATCAGCGGTCAGATCCTGAGAGGGTTTATTCGAAAAAAGCTGACGGTCATGGGGAAAAATGCATCTCCTCAGGCTGTCGGCAGTCTGATCGAGCGTACGGGATACGGCGATAAGAATTCCGATTATACCTTGCGCCATCTGATGAACGATCTCACCAAAGCCGCCGCTTACAGCCGGGAAGATGAGATCACCGCGGCCGATTTTCAGGCAGTGACCGCATCGAGTCTTCAAAGCGATTCCTTTCAGCTGCTCGAGGCAGCTTTTTCCGGAGAAAAGGGTCAGGCGCTGAAGCTTTTCAAAAACCGTATGGCCGGTTTGCTGTCTTCGGATGCGGACCGGGAAGTGTTTCAACTGATCGCACTCCTCTGTGCCCAGCTGGAGCTGATTCTGTCTGCCAAAGAACGCATGGAAGAAGGCCTGAGCGCGCGCGATCTGCCCAAGGTCATGGGCGTCCATCCCTATCGGCTGCGCAAAGCGATGGAAGCGGCGGGGAAGCGCAGTACGCAAACACTTTCCGATCGCCTGGCTGCTGCGTATCACATGGAAAAGGAGATCAAAAGCGGCATGATGTCCGCCGATCTGGCGATGGAATTGTTTATCGCCACGATGTAGAAAGCAGGAATCCGGTGACAAATCAAAAGAAGGCAGATGCGGCATTGGTCATGGTGACGGTTTTTTGGGGCGCATCCTATGTTATGTCCGACTATGCCCTGAACTTCCTTCATCCTTTTACGTTGTGCGCAATACGATTTTTGATCGCTTTCGCCTTGGCGTACCCGGTATTTTATCGGAAAATGCGGCCGGTGAGCAGGCATACGCTCCGCTATGCGTTTTTGATCGGGAGCCTGCTTACCGGTGTGTATGCGTTCACAAATTTCGGGATCCTTCATACGAGCCTGACAAATGTAGGCTTCATTGTGGCGTTGCCGGTGATATTCACACCGCTGATCAACTTCTTTTTCCGAAAGATCCGTCCTGCGCGGAAGATGATCCTCGTCTTGATTCTGGCGACGACCGGGATGGCTATGATGACGCTCAACGAGCGATTTGTGCCGGCGCTCGGGGATCTTCTTTGCCTGGTGGCCGCACTGTGTTACGCAGGAGACATCGTTGTGACGGAGATCGCCGTCCAAAGCGGCCGGGTGAACGCTCTCCAGCTGGGGGTGTTCGTCCTGGGGACCGTGGCGGGACTCATGACGCTGCTCAGCCTGTTTTTCGGCGAGCGTGCGGAGGTGATCGACCCCGATGTCTGGCTTGTGGTGTTCCTGCTGGCCGTCTTTTCCACCGGGTTTGCGTTTATCGCGCAATCCGTGGCGCAACAGTATACGAGCTCGACGCACGTGGGATTGATCTTCACACTGGAACCGGTGTTTGCAGCGGGGGCAGCCTATTGGATCGTGGGAGAGATCCTGCAGCCGAGGGCCTACTTTGGTGCCGTGCTGATGCTGATCGCGGTGCTCTGGGCCGAAATCGACTTGACGGGCTGGGTGCAGCGCAGAAAACACCGGATGACACCGGAAGCATCTCCTGAAACGGAGCGAGACGAGGCGGGATGAACATCAAGGCATTGACAAGGAATGAACGAAAAGCGTTTCTGATGTCGCTGGGCGAGCCGGCGTACAGAGAGAAACAGCTGTTTCAATGGATCAGCAGAGGGGTCGAAAGTTTCGAAGAGATGCTGGACCTCCCCAAGGCTCTGCGGGAGAGGCTGACCCAAATCTGCTCCTTTGAAACCCTCGGGATCGCGGCGGAGCAGATCTCTTCCGTCGACGGCACACGCAAATTCCTGCTGGCTTTGCCCGAGGACAGCAAGGTCGAAGCGGTTTTCATGAAGTACGAATACGGCAACACGCTATGTCTCTCCACCCAGGTGGGATGCAATATGGACTGTGTGTTCTGCGCTTCGGGCATCGGCGGGAAAATGCGCAACGTGAACGCCTGGGAGCTGCTGGAT
>JAAYDG010000077.1 GCA_012729355.1 Clostridiales bacterium | reverse complement strand
GTATGGCCGATTTGCCGGAACAGGTCGATCTGATGGTGATCTGCACGCCGAAACCCACGGTGAACGGCCTCCTGGAAGAAGGCGCCGCCGCCGGCGCCCGGGCCGCCGTGGTCTTCGCCAGCGGCTACGGAGAAGTGGATGAAAAGGGAAAAGAAGACGAGAAAGAACTGATCGCCCTCTGCCGCAAACTGGATATGCCCGTCATGGGGCCCAACTGCGGCGGGTTTATCAATACCGTGGACAAGGTGTTTCCTTTTGCCTTCGTCTCAGAGGACCGGGACCGGACCGGCGGCATCGGCCTGGTGTCCCAGAGCGGGCAATTCGTTCTGTCCATGATGGACAGCCCCGTCCCCGGATTTTCCTACGGCATCTCTTCGGGCAATTCCAAAGTGGTCACCATGGAGGATTATCTTGAATTCTTAGTGGATGACCCGGACACCCGGGTGGTGGCCTTGTACCTGGAGGGGGTCAACGACCCCAAGCGGTTCATCGGCGCCTTGAAACGGGCGGCGGAAATCAAGAAACCCGTGGTGGTCCACAAGGTGGGACGTTCCGAAAAAGGGCAGCAGGTCGCCGCCTCCCACACCGGCAGCATGGCCGGCGCCGACCGGGTCTACGACGCCCTGTTCGAAAAGTTCGGCGTCATCCGTGTGGATGATCTGCAGGAACTCATGTCCACGGCTCAGGCTCTGGCGGTGCTGAAAAAACTGCCCAAGGGAAACGGCCTTACCTCGGCCAACCTTTCCGGCGGCGAGACGGGCATTTCGGCGGACATCGCCCACCTGAACGGGCTGGAATATCCGGATTACGATCCGGTTACGGTGGAAAAACTCACGTCCATGCTGCCTTCCTATGCCCATGTGAGCAACCCCCTGGACATGACCGCTACGCTGGCTTACGACGAAGAAGAGTTGACCAAAGCCTACGGGATCATCATGAAAGATCCCAACGTGGATCTGATGCTGGTGGGTTTTACGCTTCTGGAAAACGTGGTGGACCCCTGTGTGGATTACATCGCTCACGCCGTGGAACGGCTGGCCAAGGAGGAGTGGTCCGTGCCGGTAATGATCCTGCCTTACATGGAAAACACCCGGAATCCTGAGTATGTCAAGCGACTGGCGGACCTGGGCGTGCCCATACTGCCGCCTCCGGCGTACGCGTTTAAGATCGTGAAAAATATCCTGAAATTTGCCGCCTACGATGCGCGCCAAAAGGATCTGGATCTGTGCTTCCCGCAGAAGGAGCGGCCCGGCAGGGAAGCCCTGACGGAGACTGCCGGCAAAATGCTGATCCGGGACCGGATCCCCTGCGGCCGCTTCGGCGTGGCCGCATCCAGGCAAGAAGCCGGCCGTCTCTTTGAGACCCTGGGCCTGGAAAAGGCCGTGGTCAAAGTGGAGAGCCCGGATATCCTGCACAAGTCCGATGCGGGCTGTGTCAAGCTGAACATTCGCAGTCCGAAGGAAGCGGAGGAAGCTTTCGACGCCATCCTGGCCAACGCCAAGGCATACGATGGCAACGCCCGGATCGACGGGGTCCAGGTCTGTGAAATGATGAAGCCGGGTACGGAGCTGATCATCGGTGTCAAAAACGATCCTCAATTCGGTCCCTGCGTCCTGTGCGGATTGGGCGGGATCTATGTGGAAGTGTTCAAGGATACGGCTCTGGGCCTGGCGCCCCTCTCAACCCGGGAAGCCACAGACATGATCGATTCGCTCAAAAGTGTAAAACTGTTGAACGGATACCGGGGGCAGCCGGCGCTGGACACGAAAGCCTTTGCCGATGCCCTGGTGGAAATTTCCCGGTTTGCCTGCGAACATACCGACGAAATGGCCGAGCTGGACATCAACCCGGTTTTCCTGTACGAAGAAGGGTTGTGCGCAGTGGATGCCCTGTACATCAAAGGTTGATCCATGCACTTTTTCCCTGCGTCGTTTGGGAAAGGTCCGGGATGGGGCCCGCCTTGCTTACGGCATGCACTTTTCGATCTTTTCCTGATAACGGAGCAGCAGCTCGATGAAGCGGTCCAGCTTCTCCATCCAGCCCTCCTCCCGGAAAAATGCGATGGCTACCACGGCGTTTGCCTGGCCGCTGCGGTCAAAGATGGGGATGCCGGCGCCTACCACGTCCATGTAGAGTTCATCGATGCTGGTCACATATCCCTGCTTCCGAATCTTCGCATACTCCTTCTTCAGGTCTTCCTTGGCGGTCAGCGTATTGTAGCAGGTTTTTTCGAACGTCTGTTCCTCCAGGATCCGGTCGATGGTTTTTTCGTCTCGGTACGCCATGATGCACTTCCCGTAGGAGCCTTTGTTGGGCGGGAAATATTTCCCCGGGAAGTCGTTGAATTTCATGGGTTGATGGATCTCTACCTCCAACAGGGAGATGATCTTGTCTCCCTCCCGGACCGCCATCCCCACGGATTCCTTCGTGATTTCGGAGATTTCCACCAGGATCTCCATCACCTTGTCCTGGTAACTTTTATTGTGTAGATAGATCGTGCCGGCGTGGTAGGTGGCATGGCCGATCTGATACTTGTCCCGCTCTCTGTCGTGGTGAACGTAATCGCGATTCAGCAGAATCCGGAGCGTTCGGTACACGGTGGTGCGGTTGAATCCGGTTTTTCCCACGATTTCCGCAACGGAAAAAGCATAGGGTTCGCCGGCCAGGGCTTCCAGGATGGTCAGCGCCTTGTCGATGCTGCCGGTCTTTTCATTTGCATTCGGAGCGTCTTTTTTTCGCATGTCTCCCACTTAAAATATTGATAGAAATTTTGATAGAGCCAGTATATCATCAACTTGATATATGAACAAGTGGTTCACGGAATGAACCACCGGCAGTCCCGCATCGGAAGGATTTATCCTTCCGGAGTGTTGCGTCCGGCCAGCACAGCGGCCACCCGCCGGGAATGGAAAAGATACAGGATCCAGGGAAGAGTGCACAGGATCGCAACAGATACAGAAAGCACATGGACGCCCTGCTGCATCAGGAAATTGGAGGACATCAGGAATGCATATCCTATGTAGACCCAGCGGAATGCAGGATCGCGTTTGAGCAGGAGAAAGATTGTTGCCGGCAGAACGAAGGAGAGGAGGCCGTACAACAAAACGGACCACCAGGAGACGCCTTCCCGAATGAAGGTTCCCACCAGAGTCAGTCCCCCGGTGAAGTTGTAGAGGGCGATGGGGGCATGCATCAGCAGAAATACCAGAAGCCACCCCCTGAATGCATTTAAATTCTTTTCAGTATGGTTTTTCATAATGGAATTGTAGCACAGATCGTTACGGAGGTGAATCGATGAATCGTAAAGAAATCCAAAAGATGGTGGAACAGACGGAGCGCTCTTACGCAGCTGAATTCGAGGAAGTGAATCATTTTATATTTCGCCATCCGGAGCTGGGGCTCGAAGAATTTGTTTCTTCGAAGTACCTGGCTGAATTTATGGAAAAAAAGGGTTTCTCCGTGGAATATCCCTATGCCGGGTTTGATACGGCTTTTCGGGCCGAATACGGAACAAAAGGACCGCTCTTTGCTTTTCTGGCGGAATATGACGCCCTTCCGGGATACGGAAAGGAAAAGAAGAACGGACACGCCTGCGGCCACAACTGGATCGCCTCCACGGCGCTGGGGGCTGCTGTCGTGTTGGCCAAGCTGGCCGACCGGGCAGGATGCCGGGTCGCTCTGATCGGCACGCCGGCCGAAGAGACGTATGGCGCAAAGGTGGAAATGGTCCGCCGGGGTGTCTTCGATGACGTGGATGTCGCTTTCCAGGCGCACCTGTCCCACGCCACGTCCACCTGTTCCGTGGCGCTGGCCATGGATGCGCGTATTTTCGAATACAGAGGAAAAGCGTCCCATTCGGCTGCAGCTCCCTGGGACGGGATCAATGCCCTGGATGCGGTACAGCTTCTGTATGCCGGGATCAATGCGCTTCGTCAGCACGTAAAGCCCGATGTGCGGATCCACGGTATCGTCACCGAAGGCGGACAGGCCGCCAACATCGTTCCCGACAAAGCCGGCTGTCTGTTTTACATTCGCTCGGAAACCAGACACTATCTGGATACCGTGATTCCCCGGATCGAAAATGCGGCGAAGGGATCTGCGCTGATGACCGGCGCGAAGCTGAAGATCAAAAACCCGGAACTTCCCATGGACAACCTGATCAACCTGCCGATACTGCAGGAGTTGGCAGATGTATATTTTGAAGACAACGGGATCCCCCCCACGGTAACACCGGAGATGGCTGCGCAGGCCGCAGGTTCCACGGATGTGGGCAATGTGAGCCACGCCTGTCCGACGGCGTATGTGGAAGTGGGCTTGGACGGCGATGTTTTCTACGCCCACGAAGAAAGCGCATTGAAGCTGGTGGACAGCCCTGAAGCAAGGAAAAAAATGCATCAGACCATCTGCGCCATGGTCGGTATGGCCATGGATCTGGCCGTGCGCCCGGAACAGATCGAAACAGCGAAGAAGCAGCTGTCAGATAGAAAATAACGTTATAGGAGGAGAAAGAAATGGACGAAAGCAAACGAAAAAAGAAGTTTTCCATGCCTCATGCTTACGTGATCATGATCATCATCATCGCACTGAGCATGGTGCTCACCTGGGTTCTTCCGGCAGGCAGCTTCCAATACGAATACAACGAAGAACTCGACAGAGATCTTCGTTGTGCCGGGAAGCTTTCAGCTTGCGGAGGAACAGTCTCCCATCGGCCCCTGGGGAATGGTCATATCCATCTTTGATGGTGTGGTGCAGGCCGGCGATATTATATTTTTCATCCTTTTTGCCGCGGCTTATGTTTACGTCCTGTCCGAAACCGGTGCGCTGAATGCGCTTACCGGAGCCATGCTGCGAAAGTTAGGCAGCAAAGATCACATGATCATCCCGATTTTTATGATCCTGTTTGCCATCGGCGGCACCACCATCGGCATGTACGAGGAGACCTACGGTCTGATACCCGCTTTTATGATCATCGCCGTGACCTTGGGGTATGACCGGATTGTGGGCGGCGCCATCGTGTTCGTGGGGGTTGCCACCGGGTTTGCGGCAGCCATCCTCAATCCTTTTACCATTCGCAGGCATCGCTTTCGGTATCGTGATGTACGGCTGGTATCTGTCGGAACTGGCGGCACTGTTCTTCGTCTTTATGGTCGCCACGATGATCGTGAACCGGATGACCACTTCGGAAATGGCCGAAATGTTTGTGGCCGGATGTAAGAGCGCGCTGTTCGGCGCCATGCTGGTAGGACTTGCCCGGGCCATCTCTTTGGTCATGGAGCAGGGACAGGTGATCGACACCTCGGTCAACTTCCTGGCGGGGTTGGTGGGCAATATGCCTGCATCGATCGCCGGTGTGGGGATGCTGGTCGTTCAGAATATCGTCAACTTCTTTATTCCTTCCGGCTCCGGCCAGGCAGTGGTCATGATGCCGATCATGGCTCCGCTTTCCGATCTGGTGGGATTGTCCCGGGAAGTGGCCGTCGTTGCTTATCAGTTCGGCGACGGATTCTCCAACATGTTCTGGCCCACGGCCGTTGCCACGGAATGCGGAATCATGGGCATCGGGATGGACAAGTGGTACAAATTCATCACTCCGCTGTTCCTCATGATGTTTGCGCTGCAAGCCGTTCTCATCGTTGCGGCGGTGGCCTGGGGCGTGTAACAGACCATCGTCTCCCGGCAACAGTCACATGCGATCCGGCTGCCGTTTTAACGGCAGCCGGTCTGTTTTCGGGGCGGAGTTTGCCGGAAAATCGGCTTGTATTCTTCCTGAAAAGGTATATCATTAGGGTGTCTGATGAACGAATGGTTCACAATATGAACGAAGAATGGCATTGTTCAGCCTGGGATCCCGGAACGGAAAGGAGGCCCCATGATCAAAGCCAGACATTTGGAGAAAGGACACACCATCGGTGTCATTTCACCGGCCAGTCCATCGGCGACCCGGAGCGAGATCCCTCGTGCGATCGAGTATATCGAGGCCATGGGATATCGGGTCGTGCTCGGGAAAAATGTCAATAAGTGCCACGGCTTTACCGCTGCATCGGAAGCAGAACGCGCCGACGATCTCAACGAAATGTTTCGCAGGGATGACGTTGACGCTATTTTTGTGACTCAGGGAGGCTATGGCTCTGCACAGATCATCGACCGGATCGATTACGATGCGATCGCAAACAATCCGAAAATATTTACCGGATTCAGCGATCTCACCTCCCTGCACTTGGCCATCGGCCGCTTTGCCGGTCTGGTCACCTTCCACGGCCCGGGCATGGCTCGATTCAACACCCGGGATCTTACGGAGTATACGAAGGAGTACTTCTTTCAAGCCATTGGACAGACATCGCCCGTGGGCGAGATCCCCCTGGCAGATCCGAAAAAGTGGCTCTACACCATGGCTCCGGGAAAAGCGGAGGGATGCCTCACCGGGGGCAATCTGACGCTGGTATGCGCTACGTTGGGCACCCGGTACGAAGTGGATACCGCAGGAAAGATCCTGCTTTTGGAAGAAGTGGAGACCGAACCCTGGATCATCGATCACGGTCTGTCCCATCTGCGCAATGCCGGGAAGTTCGAAGAGGTGGCCGGCGTCCTGGTGGGCGAGTGCAAGGACTGCGTTCCCCGGAAGCATGACCCCGGCTTCTACTCCGATGTGGGTGTGGAAGAAGTGTTTGAATACTATCTGAAAGACTTGGGCGTACCGGTGCTCTACGGCCTGCCCCTGGGGCATACCGAAGATCTGGCCACGCTGCCCATGGGTGTGATGACCCGGCTGGATGCAGATCAAAAAAAGTTCGAGGTTCTTGAAAGCGGAGTGCTTTAAAGATAGAAATTCTACATTGCAGATTGATTTTCCTAAGAAAAGGAATAAAGGAGGCAAGTCGAATGAATGCGAAGAAACTGATCGCCGTTCTGATGACCCTGGCCATGCTGTTTTCGGCGGCCGGCTGCGGAGGCGGCGGAACCGTGGAGGAGGGGAAAACCTTTACCTTCGCGTTATCCGAAGAAGTGGATACGCTCAATCCGCTTTCATCTTGGATGGCGGTATCGTTCGAGCTGTTGCTGCTGATCTACGATCCGCTGGTGCGCTATGACACGGACTTGGAACGGATGCCCTGCCTGGCGGAGACCTGGGAAGTATCCGACGATCAGCTCACCTGGACCTTCCATCTGGCCGAAGGCGTCAAATGGCATGACGGCGAACCCTTCACCTCGGCAGATGTGAAATTTTCTTACGAACTGTTCACGGAACAGGAAGCCTACATGTATGCCGGCTACAACGAAGGGATCGTGGACATCAGCTGTCCCGACGATTATACGGTGGTCATGACCACGGAGGCGCCCAAAGCCAATATGCTCATGAACACCTCGCCCATCGTGCCCAAACACCTCTGGGAAGGGCTGGAGGATCCATACAACTATGGCAACGAGACGCCTGTGGGAACCGGTCCGTTCCGATTCGATACCGAAGGCGAAGGCTTTATTAAACTGACGAAGAACGCAGACTATTTCCAGGAGATCCCCGGAGATGTGGAGAACATCGTTTTCGTGCTGTATGAAAATGCAGACACGGCGGCCCAGGCGCTGCTGCTCGGCGAGATCGACGGAACCAGCGGATTGACGGCGGCGCAGATCGAACAGATGGAAAGCGCCGAAGAAGTGGACCTGGTCCTGGCAGATATCCCGGGGTTTTCGTACGTGGCGCTGAACACCTGGCTCGAATCCGAGGTGCCCGAGGCCCATCCGCTGCTCAAGGATAAGATCGTTCGCCATGCGATCGAATACTGCACCGATAAAGAAAAGATCGTGAGCATGGCGTACGGCGATGCCGGCGATGTGGGCACCACGATCGTCAACCCCGGAGACAAATACCACTACGAGCCTACGGCGGAAGAACTGAGAGCGTACGATCCGGACAAAGCGGCCGCCATGCTGGAAGCCGCGG
>JAAYDG010000076.1 GCA_012729355.1 Clostridiales bacterium | reverse complement strand
GGTTGTTTTGAGCGTTGGGGGAAAACGTTCGAAGCGATCGAATTGACGGAGTCGCCCTATGAGAATGTGCGTTGTACAAAAGAAATCTTCGAGGATGCCCGAGCAAATTATCCCGATATGCTGGCAATCTGCTATGCGATGAACGAGGAAGAGATCGTGGAGTCGCTCAAACATCCGCTGGTCATGGTCGCCAGTGACGGCATCTACCGCAATCATAAGGGGCATCCCAGAGGTGCGGGAACTTTTCCTAAGTTCATTGGAAAGTATCTCCGGGACCAGAAAATCATTGATTTTTTCGAGGGAATGAAGAAAATCACCTGCATGCCGGCTGATCGGCTTCACTTGGCAGACCGAAAAGGTTATTTGAGAGCCGGGTACGATGCGGACATCGTTGTTTTCAATTATGACAGCATTATTGATAAAGCCACGTTCGGAAACGCCCAGGCAAGACCCGAAGGGATCGAGTGGGTTATCTTAAACGGACGGATCGCCCTTTCGGAGGGCAGAGTGGTCGACAAGACCTGCGGAAGGTTCCTGCGAAGACCCCGGCAAAGGAGATGAACGAATTGATCCGAAAAAAACTGGATACCGAAGATTTGATCCGGGAGGATCTTGTCGCTTTAAGCAAATCGATTTATGCGCGTCCGGAATTGGGATACGAAGAGCATTATGCATCAGAACTCCATGTGGCACTGCTCGAAAAGCATGGATTTCAGGTGGAGCGCGCATATTTGGGTTTGAAAACCGGCTTTCGGGCAGAATATCATAGCACTGTTCCCGGCCCCGTTATATGTTACATGGCCGAATACGATGCGCTTCCCGGTATCGGTCACGGTTGTGGACACAATATACTGGGGGCCACTTCCACCGGTGCGGGAATCCTTCTTCAAAAACTGATGGGAAATCTGGGCGGGACAGTGGTCGTTTTGGGAACGCCTGCGGAGGAGACCAGCGGTGCGAAAGTTTTTTATGTGGAGAAAGGAGCCTTTGATGACGTTTCCGCTGCGATGATCGCACATCCCGGAACCGGGCATTACAGAAGCGGCAGTTCTCTTGCTTTGGAGGCCATTGAGTTCGACTATAAGGGGAAAGCCTCTCATGCTGCATCAGAACCGGAAAAAGGCGTGAATGCCCTAGATGCGGCAATCGGCACTTTTAATATGATCAACGCATTGCGGCAACAGACAAGGGAAGATGCCAGGATCCACGGCATTATTACGAAGGGCGGTGTGGCCGCCAACATCATTCCAGATGATTGTGCGGCTCAGTTCTATGTCCGCGCAAAATCCAAAGCATACCTTGCAGAACTGGTCGAGCAAGTTAAAAACTGCGCACGTGGCGCTGCTGCTGCGGCGGGGGTCTGGCTGGAGATCGTCGAATACGAAGCAGGTTACGACAATATGGTGACGAATCAGCGACTTTCAGACCTATACAGCGCGCAGCTGCGAAGCCTTGGCGTGACCGAAATACTGGAACCGCGCAAGACCTATGGGTCGCTGGATGCCGGAAATGTATCGCATGTGTGTCCTACCATCCACCCCTATTTCCCGATCACGGAGGATCGGGAAATGGCGGCGCATACAAAGGAGTTCGGCGTATGTACGCTTTCGGAATATGCAGAAGAAAATATGATGATCACAGCCAAAGCACTGGCGCTCACCGGCGCAGCGCTGATGAAGGATGTCTCACTGCTTGAGGATATCAAGAAAGAATTTGCAGTTGCCGAAAAATAGGCGGTGGCACAGCAAGGGTTTTGCGATCCGGCTTCTGAATTTCCAGAGCCGGATCGCTGTTTTTCCCTTGTTAAATCATTTATGCCGTGCAATGATTACGTTCATGTATAATGTATTCGGGTGTGATATAATAAATCGGTGTTATCGTTGAACCGGAGGATTTATTATGTATAACAAATTTCAAGAAGACAAAAACTTGCAATTGGAGCTGCTGGATACGGTTCTTTCCGAGGCCGGAGCCTTTCTGTCACGGCGGGAAGAAGACACGGTCTACCCGATATTCCCCCAAAAGGAAGCGATGCGCGTCAGTGACGAGGGCCTTGGCGCCCGCGGTGCATTAGACTATTTTTTAAAGAATTACGCGCCTTATGTTTCATTGAATACCGGTCCCAGATTCTACGGATTCGTCGTGGGCGGCGTTACGCCGGCAGCCTTGGCC
>JAAYDG010000075.1 GCA_012729355.1 Clostridiales bacterium | reverse complement strand
TGATCCACATACACCGTCCCGCTGCCCTGTGTGCCCGGGATCGCCCGGATCGAAAGTCCGTCCAAATTCGTGACGCCTTTGGGAAGATGCACATACGACAGCTTCCATCCCTGATGGTTCAATTCCGTCAGCGTGACGGTTTGGCTTTCCCGATTTGCGGTGACCGAGAGCTGTATCGACTCGCCGGATCCGTTCCCGTAGACCCAGGCACTGATCATCGTGGGACTTTTGCCCGCAAACGTCTGATCCAGAGGCAGCATCCGTTCTTCCGGGACGCTGACTGCGCCTTCCGTGGCGACCGCAGCCTCCCGGAGGTCGTATTCATAGTTCAGTTCCAAGCTCTTGCGGCCATTGTGAACATAGGCAGGATCTGTCTGAACAGCAGCGCGCAGGCCTCCGTAGGTCCCGGGGATCAGCGAAAGCGCATCCTCGTCTTCGAAGTTCTCCAGCGTTTTGCCTTCCGTAACCACCGTCACTTTCACGGAGTCACTCCTGCTGCCGGCAGTCGCCGTAATGATGCCGGTCCCAAGATCCGTGGTCGTAGCTGTAAACAGGCCGTTTGCGTCAATCGTACCGATGTTTCCTTCCACCGACCAGCTGTAGGCCGCCGAATCGGACACCAGCTTCAGCATCTTATACGTTGCTTCCGCTGAAAACTGAACTGTTTCGCCGGCGGCAACAGACAACAGTTCAGGAACGTCTGCACCGGTCTCCGGCGCAACGAGAGAGACGCTGTCCGGCGATGCGATCACAGAGACCGATGCCGATCCCCGGACCGTTCCGTATCGTACATTGATACTGCCGGTAAGCGTCTGCGTGCCGGCGGTCAGCACGCCCTCTTCCGATATCACACCCAGACTTTTTGAGCTGAGCTGATACGTGACGCCGGACACAGGCGCTTCCACATAGTAATAATTCGCATCGCTGCCCCGCAGCTCCAGCGGAAGCCGGGCGCCTGCCAGGATGTGTGTATCGTAGGGATACAGGTGTAAATGGCGGAGCGAAGCGGAAGGGGTCTGTTTGTTTTCAAAGAGCAAATAGTTGCCGCACCGGCGCAGGGATGTGCCGGAGCTCTGATTCACCTGTGCCTCGCGCTCATACCCCGGATAAGTGGCAAACAGCATGGTGGAATCGCCGCCGTCCAGATTCGCCGCGTCACGACACCCCAGTTCCTTCATTCTGGCAGCCAGTTCTACAAACGTCATGCCCATGGAATGATCGCTCTGACGGCCGTCTACCGTATACAGAACGACCGATCCGTCCTCCCGGATGCCGATGGCCGTTCGGGGCGCACGTCCCGTATCGGTGAAGGAAGCGATCTGTCCGTCGGTGATCAACCGCTTTTCCACGCCGACAGCCTGGACCACATCGTGCCACTGATTGTCCGTGATGAAATCGAACACGATGGAATCACCGACTTCCATATCCTCCAATATGGTCAGCGCCGAGGCATAAGGACAGTCGAGCGCAACGGATAGCACAAACTGACCTTCTTTCAATTCGGTTTTTGCCGTTCCTTCGAAGGTCTCCGAAACCGTCCCCTGGATCATTTCGCCCGGAGACGCTTGCCCCGACTCCAGGTCGATGATGACATTTCGTGTGGGGAAGGCAGCTTCGTTGGTCGGTCCGAAATCTTCCGAATAGAGGACCACACCGTTATTCAATGTGAGCGTCTTATTGAATCCCACATTGTTGAACGCGCCGCCCGTATTCAGGTTCAAAACGTTGATGGAAAGACCCATGCGGCCGATCACCGCAGTTCCGTCTTCCCGAAATCCGATGGTTTCAAAGATGCTGTGCTCTCCGGTGCGGATCAACCCGTCTTTGATCACTGCGCCCAGGGAAACACCGGTCGCCATGGTGAAATAGTCTCCGTTTGCAGCGGCCACGATCCTGCGGCCGGCCTCTTCTTCGATCTCATAGATCCGGGAAATACCCGCTGCGCCGTAGACATCGTTTCCGTACGAAACAAAAGGGGTAATGTCTTCTCCCGGCTCATACACCAAATAGTTCTCTGCCGTTTTGGCAGCGTTGGCGCTGTTGAAATAGATTCCCTGAAACAACGTCATCTGATCGTTGATGGCCAGGGAAGAACTTCGCAGCTCCTCATAACCCGACGCTCCGTGGATCGATACCGGCACCCCTGTTGCCGTCATGATCCCCGCCAGTACAAAACTGATCCCTTTGCTGAATATTCGTTTTTTTCTCATGAATCCCGATCCCCCTGAACGGCAGATGTTCCAACCTGCCCGACTGATTCTTTTACAGTAATGTGTAGGCCCCTTTGACCATGACCCAGCTGCGGGTCTCGCAGTACAGACCGCGCCCGTCCTCTTTGGGCACCAGGAGCAAGTGGTTGAGAGATACCGCGTTGCCGGTCTTCAGGTCCCTCCCTGCGGTAAGGTCCGATAGGCCGTCGATCCCGTTGTCGATGGCGGTGGCTTTGCCGCCGCGCAGAATCAATTCGGCGCCGGCGCCTCCGATCAGTTTGGTCCCGGCATCGACTTCCACCACTTCAAAAATCACGGATTGCGGCTCGATGGAAAGAGAAGCGAACAGCTCGTCCACATAGCTTTTCGTCACTACGGGATCCGCTGCGGTGCCGGCACCGCTGTCGGCCCCGAAGATGCCTCCTCCGCCGAGCGCTATGCTCGACACGACCAGAAGAACCAGCATTGCGGACACTGTTTTTCTATTCATATTTCTCTCCTTCTCTTCGACTGCCGCACACCATATTTTGTGCTGAAATCATGTAAAACGGGCATATATCGTCATTATATATGCCCGTATTCCCGGTGTCAACGAATTGGGGCGGCTCCGGCCTATCCCTCCGTGATCCGGCGCAAGGCGCCCGGGATCGCGGAAACAATATCCCCTGCCATCAGGCTGTATTGCCCGATGGATCCTGCCGCAAGATCCCCCGCCAGACCGTGAATAAAAACGCCGGCGACGGCAGAGGAACATACTGCCGGTCCTCTTCGGTTCATCTGCGCCGCGCATGCGGCAATGACGCCGGTCAACACGTCGCCGGCGCCGGCGGTAGCCATGCCCGGGTTCCCTGTCGTGTTCACATACAGGGCTCCCTCCGGATCTGCCACCAGTGTATCGGCCCCCTTCAGCACACAGCAAACCGTGTTGGTTCGGGCCAGCGCCACAGCGGCCCCTTCTCTGTCGGCAGCCACATCACCCGGTTCGATCCGGAGCAGGCGACCCGCTTCCCCTTCGTGGGGCGTGATAATGATCCCCGTTCCATTTCCTTTCAGCGGGATCCGAAATGCGGCCGCAGCATTCAATGCATCTGCATCAACCACCACGACCCCGGTGTGATTTTCCAGGACCAGCGCTAAGAGCTGCGCCGTTTCGGGTATCACGCTCAGTCCGGGTCCGATGGCCACGGTATCGTATCGCTTCAGATCCTCGGCGGTGAGTGCCCGACTGCAGCACATGGCTTCCGGGATGCCGCAGTGGATCACCGGGAAAGAAGCGGGATCGCAAGCTACCGTAACCAGGCCCGCTCCGCTCCGCAGCGCAGCCTTTGCGCAGAGCACGGCGGCACCCATCATCCCGGCGCTCCCCGCGATGACCAATATGCGTCCGTAATCGCCTTTATGGGTTTTTCGTTCCCGCGCAGGAAACCACGGCGCGATCCTGTCGGCAGTGATCGGTATCAGCATCCTAAGACCCCGCTTTCCTTTCAAGTCTCATAGGAATCTCCTAAAAAGCAGAGCGGCAGGATGTGGATTCCCGCCGCTCCGTGGTGTGATCTGTCAGTTTTTATACATACCCTTGTGCAGTCATCGCCTCTGCCACTTTCAGGAAACCGGCGATGTTGGCGCCTGCCACCAGGTTGTAGCCGAAGCCGTATTCCTCGGAAGCCGCCGCAGCGCTGTCGTGAATGTTTTTCATGATGGTCTCCAGCTGCTCGTAGACCTCTTCCCTCTTCATGGGCATCTTGCGGGAGTTTTGACTCATCTCGATGGCGGAACAGGCAACGCCGCCTGCGTTGGCCGCCTTGGCCGGTCCGCAGGTGACCCCGTTGGCCATGAGATATTCCAGGGCCTCGTTGGTCGTAGGCATGTTGGCGCCTTCGCAGTAGAACTTGCAACCGCTGGCCACGATCTGCTTTGCATGCTCCAGATGCACGTCGTTCTGCATGGCGCAGGGGATGTACAGATCGGCCTTGACTCCCCAGGGTTTTTCCCCGGCGAAGAACTTGGATCCCGGGAACTTGTCTGCGTAGGGTTTGCAGATATTCTTGCCGCTGTTCCGAAGCTCCAGCATGTAGTCGACTTTTTCGCCGGAAATACCGGCTTCGTCCAGAATGTATCCGTCCGGGCCGGAGAAGGCCAGCAGTTTGGCTCCCAGTTCGTTGAGCTTGACAGCAGTCCCCCAGGCCACGTTTCCGAAACCGGAGATCACGACGGTTTTCCCTTCCAGCTTTTCGCCGCAGGCTTCCAGCATGTTGCGGGTAAAGAATACGATGCCGTAGCCTGTCGCTTCCGTTCTCCCGGGAAGGCCGCCGTAGACGATGCCTTTCCCTGTGATGACGCCGCCGTCGAATTTTGTGGTCAGACGCTTGTACTGTCCGTACAGATATCCGATCTCTCTGGCGCCCACGCCCAGATCGCCCGCGGGCACGTCGATCTCGGGGCCGATGTAGCGGAAGAGCTCCGTCATGAAGGACTGGCAAAAGCGCATGACTTCTCCGTTGGATTTTCCGTTGGGGTCAAAATCCGAACCGCCTTTGGCTCCGCCGATGGGCAGGCCTGTCAGTGCATTTTTGAAAATTTGTTCGAATCCGAGAAATTTCATGATTCCGGGATAGACGCTCGGCGCGAATCGGAGGCCTCCTTTGTAGGGGCCCAATGCGCTGTTGAATTGATAACGGTACCCTCTGTTGACCTGCACTTTTCCCTGGTCATCCACCCATGTGACCCGGAACGATATGCCCCTTTCCGGTTCGATCAGCCGTTCGATCATGCCGGACTCCACCAGGTCCGGGCGCTTTTGCAGCACGGGTTCCAGCGAGGACAGTACTTCCTCGATCGTTTGAAGGAATTCCGGTTCGCCCGGATTTCTTCTCTGGGCGATTTCAATATACTGGTCTACGATTCTTCCCATTTTTCTCCTCTTTTCCTGTTATCATCTGCTCTTCACGTAACCCTGCGGCATCCATTGCCGCCACTCTCTTCGTTAATAATAACACAATGGATTTTTGCCCACAACCAACCCCCCGAAAAACCTAATTGTTTTGGCCTTTTTCGATATGACGATTATTATTCGCCATCCATTTCATATAGGAAAAAATTGTTGACAAAATTTCGGTCATGGTATATTAATTATATATCAATATGATACTATTTTAATACTGCTAACATTCAACGTATAGGAGGTTTAAGTACGATGGAAAACTCCGTCATTCAAATCAAGGACGCTGAGCGGGAAAAGCTGCTGCAGCCGGTCAACGGCATGGTCATGCTGATTTTGATTATGTTGTTGATGCTCGCATCGCTTCTCGCCGGATTGGCGTGTTTCTCCATGGCATGGAGAAGCGGACTCTTTATCCTTATGGGGATCCTGTGCATGTCCGTTCTGACGGTGGTGGGACCGTTCCTGTTTAAGGGGCTGAAGATCCTCAATCCCAACGAAGCCATCGTTCTGACGCTGTTTGGCCGCTATATCGGAAGCATCAAAGAGCCCGGATTTTATTACGTCAATCCCTTTGCCTCGGCATTCAACCCCACTGCGGGATCCGCTGTCGACGCCGAAGCGCTGGCGTCCGCCCTCTCCGGAACTGCCCGGGGCGGTTCCGGGAACAAAAAGGAGACCGGAAAGCCGACGGTAAAAGGGAAGCGGATCTCGCTGAAAGCCATGACGCTGAACAACGCCAAGCAGAAAGTCAACGACGTGCTGGGGAATCCCATCGATATCGGTGTCGTTGTCATCTGGAAAGTGCAGGATACGGCCAAGGCCGTCTTCAATGTGGACAATTATCTGGAATTCGTATCGGTCCAAACCGACTCGGCCCTTCGAAACGTTGCGCGTCTCTATCCCTACGATGTGGGAATGGACGGCAATGACGGAGATGAAATGTCTCTGCGCGGGTCCAGCCAGGCTGTGTCAAAAAAACTGGAGGAAGAGATCCAGGAACGGGTTGCCAACGCAGGCATCCACGTCCTGGAGGCCCGGATCACCCATCTGGCCTACGCCCAGGAAATTGCAGCGGCCATGCTTCAAAGACAGCAGGCTTCGGCGATCATCGACGCCAGAAAGATGATCGTGGAAGGCGCTGTGGGCATGGTGGAAATGGCCCTTGAAATGCTGTCGGAAAAAGAAATGGTCACCCTGGACGAAGAGCGGAAAGCCGCTATGGTCAGCAATCTGCTGGTCGTCTTGTGCGGAAACAAGGATGCGCAGCCTATCGTGAACAGCGGATCGATCTATTAACGAAATCGGTCCGTACCGGGCAACCCGGAAAGGAGAAGCTGTATGCCGAAAGAAACGACTGAGAACAGCGGGAAAAAGCAGATCCTCCTTCGCTTGTCGCCCACGCTCTGGAAAGAACTGGCCGGCTGGGCGGAGGATGACTTTCGCTCCATCAACGGACAGATCGAATATCTCCTGACCGAATGTGTCAGGCAGCGAAAAAAAGCCAATGCCAAGCCTTGAGCGAAAGGATCCCGCAGCGATGAACGAGAAACAGAAATGGGAAGCTTACGATTCCCCGGAACGAAAAAACGGCAGCTGGGACGGCCGGTTCTACATTGCAGTCAAGACCACCGGCATCTATTGTCTGCCCTCCTGCAGCGCCGGACCTCCCTTGCGAAAAAACATCGAACTGTTGGACACGGAGGAAGCATGCCTGGCGGCGGGATACCGGCCTTGCAAGCGCTGCAGGCCCGATCAGCGGTCCTCTCTGAAATAGGGACGGCTCATATTCCCGGGGCCCAGGTTCCCTTTCCCGCTCTTGCGCGTGGACAAGATCACGATCATGATGGTGGCCAGATAAGGGATCATGTCCACCAGATATTGCGAGAAGGTCAACCCCATCGCCTGAAGCCGCAGGCCAAGGATGGACAGTCCGCCGAAAAGCATGGCGGCAAAAAATGCTTTCAAGGGATTCCAGGAAGCGAAGATCACCAGCGCCACAGCGATCCATCCTCTTCCCGCGACCACGTCGACTTGCCAGATCGGGATGCGGACGATGGACAGATACGCTCCGCCCAGGCCGCACAACGCGCCGCCGATCAGAATGTGGACGTATTTGTATCCATTCACATTGATCCCCGAGGCATCGGCGGCAGCCGTGTTTTCTCCCACGGCGATGAGATTCAATCCCGGACGGGTCCGGTATAAGTAAATCGCCGAAACGATGCAGATGATGTATCCGAAATAGACGAAGAGGTCCTG
>JAAYDG010000074.1 GCA_012729355.1 Clostridiales bacterium | reverse complement strand
ATTTGATGGCGGAGAGGGAATCGGCAAAGACGGAAAGACCCGCTATGCCGAAGGCCATGTAGCGATGAACGGTCGTGTCGTGCAGGGCCATCTGAGTCTTCTCGTAGGCATACTTGTCGTGCATGTAGTGGATCATGTTCATGGCCGTTACATAAGTTTTGGCCAGCCAGGTGCGGTAAAAAGCCATTCGCTCCAGCACTTCTTCGTAGTCCAGATATTCTCCGCTGTAAGGTTCCTGTTCCGGCGCCACCTGTGCTCCGCTCATTTCATCTCTGCCGCCGTTTAAACTCATCAGGAGCAGCTTGACGATATTGGCCCGGGCACCGAAAAACTGCATTTCCTTGCCCACGCGCATGGCCGAGACGCAACAGGCGATGGCATAGTCATCGCCGTACAGCGGCCGCATCAGATCGTCGTTTTCGTATTGGATCGAGCTTGTGGAGCAAGAGACCGCGGCCGCATATTTTTTAAAAGGCTCCGGCAGGCTTTGCGACCAGAGGACTGTCAGATTCGGCTCGGCCGAACAGCTCAGGTTGTGCAGCGTGTGCAGGATCCGGAAAGAGTTTTTTGTCACCAGTGTGCGCCCGTCTTCGCCCGTCCCGCCGATGGCTTCGGTGATCCACATGGGATCGCCGGCAAAGAGTTCGTTGTATTCAGGGGTACGTAAGTGTCTTGCCATCCGCAGCTTGATCACAAAGTGATCCATCAGCTCCTGGGCGCCTGCTTCGTCCAGCCGGCCGGTGTCCAGATCCCGCTGGATGTAGATGTCCAGAAACGTGGTCACGCGTCCCAGGCTCATCGCTGCGCCGTTCTGTTCCTTAATGGCGCCCAGATATCCAAAGTACAGCCACTGGACCGCTTCCAGCGCGTTTTTTGCAGGCCTGGAGATGTCAAACCCGTACATGGATGCCATTTCTTTCAGTTTCTCCAGAAAGGCGATCTGCTGATACAGTTCTTCCAGAAGGCGGATGCTGTCTCCGTCCGCCGCGTCGGTTCCCAATGCCTTTTTGTCTTCCTTTTTTGCGGCGATCAGGGCATCGACGCCGTACAAGGCCACGCGTCTGTAATCTCCGATGATACGGCCCCGGCCGTAGGCATCGGGCAACCCGGTGATGAGGCCGGATTTTCTGGCGGCCTTGATATCATCGTTGTAGATGCGAAAGACGCCGTCATTGTGGGTCGTCCGGTAAGTGAACTCCTGTTCGATCTTGTCCGACAGCTGATATCCGTAAGCAGTGCAGGCCTGACGGGTCATCTTGACGCCACCGAACGGGTTGACGCCGCGCCGGAGCGGCTGATCTGTCTGCAGACCTGCGATCAGCTCCAATTCCTTGTCCAGATATCCGGGTGCATAGCTGGTGAGCGAACTGACCGTCTGTGTGTCGATGTCCAGGACCCCCCCGGCATTTCGCTCTTGTTCCAGCAGGCGCGCCAGTTTTTCCGTCAGCTTCTGCGTCCGCTGGCTGGGTCTCGCAAGAAATCGGTCGTCCCCTTCGTAAGGCCGATAATTCTGCTGGATAAAATCCCGGACGTCGATTCCGCTTTTCCACGGACCATCCTTAAAATGGTCCCAAGCTTTGAACTCCATATTTTCCTCCGTATCTTCCGATCACAGAGTAACTGAGCGGCCCGATCAAAAAACAAAAAGGGCAATATTCAGTTACCCAAACATTGCCCAGACGGTCGGCGGTTCCAAAGCTTCATTCCCCTGTGGTTCCCCACTGCATCCGTCAGTCATGAAGCTCGTTATTTTATACAGTGGATTCTACTGGAAACGCCTGGCTTTGTCAAGCGCATAGGGGTGGACCTTCACTTCGGGAAGCGTCTTGTTGATCAATTTCTGGATGTCTCGCAGCAAAGGCTTTTCTTCGGTATCGCAGAATGCGATGGCTTTGCCGCCGAGGCCCGCTCTTCCCGTGCGGCCGATGCGATGAATGTAAGTCTCGGGCACTTCGGGCAGGTTGTAGTTGATCACGTGGGAAAGCTCTTCGATGTCCAGTCCCCGGGCAGCGATATCCGTAGCCACCAAGATCCGTGTTTTTCTTTTCTTGAAATCACTCAGGGCCAACTGCCTGTTGTTTTGGGACTTGTTTCCGTGGATCGCGGCAGACACGAAGCCTT
>JAAYDG010000073.1 GCA_012729355.1 Clostridiales bacterium | reverse complement strand
CGGACGCGCCCAAGAAAAAGACCTGGGTCTGCTCCGTATGCCACTATGTCTACGACGGCGACATCCCCTTCGAAGATCTGCCCGACGACTACAAGTGTCCCGTGTGCGGACAGCCGAAGTCGGTGTTCGTGGAGGAAGTATAGGGAACCGCAATGAGTACCGAACAGTACATGATATTTTCATTGATCGCCGTCATGCTGCTCTTTTTCGTATGGGGAAAGTGGCCCTGATGATGCCCGTAGCGCTGAAGATGGCCAGAAAAAACAACCGCCCGCCTTCCTTATTCTTGATGCCCTTGGCGTTTGGTTCGCTCCTCGGAGGCATGACGACCCTCGTGGGGACGCCTCCGAATATCATTATTTCCATGTATCGCGCCGAAGCGACGGGGCGGGGTGCCTTTCGCATGTTTGACTTTCTGCCCGTTGGCGGCGGCGTCGCCCTCGCGGGGGTGCTTTTCATTTTACTGATCGGCTGGCGTCTGATCCCCAAGCGGAAGGGCGGAAAATCCCCGGAGGACTTGTTTGAGATCAAGGACTACATCACGGAAGTTCTGGTTGCCGAAGATTCTGAGTTTGTCGGGAAAACCGTGGCCGAATTGGAGGGCGCTATCGAGGGAGAGCTCAAAGTTGTTTCGGTGATCCGCAAGGAGAAAAAATTTCCGGCTCCTTCTCTAACGCTTAAATTCAAGGCTGGAGACTCTATCGTGGTGGAGGCTGCGGCGGAAGAATTCCAGGAGCTTTTGGATGCTACGGATCTGGTTTTGGCGGAAACCGGAAAACTATCCAAAGCGGACATCAGCTCGGACGAAGTGGAAATCGTGGAAGCAGTGGTGATGAACGATTCCTTTGCCATCGGCAGAAGTGCGAAATCCATGAAGTTTCGATCAAGATACGGCATCAATCTGCTGGGAATCGCCCGGGAAGGCGTCCGGATCAAAGATACCCCGGATTCGGTCAACTTCCGAATCGGGGATATCCTCCTTTTGCAGGGAGATCCGGACACGCTGAGCGACATGCTTTCGCAGTGGGGGTGCCTGCCTTTGGCGGGAAGAGGCTTGTCTTTGGGCAAGCCCAGGAAGCTCTTGCGAGGGGTTGCCATTTTTGCCGCGGCGATCCTCTTGACAGCCCTGGGCATCATTCCGGTGCAAATGGCTTTCACGGCTGTGGCGCTGATCATGGTGATCGGGAAATTCATATCCCTGAAAGAGGTGTATGCCAGCATCGACTGGTCCGTGATCCTGCTGCTCGGCTCGGTCATTCCCGTCAGCAAGGCGTTGGAAACGACCGGGGGCGCCGGGATCATCGCCGAAAGCATATTGGGGTTTGCGGATCAGCTTCCGGTGTGGGCCTCTGTTGCGGTGGTGCTGATCGTTTCCATGACTTTGTCGGACATTGTCAACAATGCTGCGGCGGTGTTGATCATGGCGCCGATCGGCCATCAATCCAATACTTTGATCATGGGACCCGGCGGGTATCAATTCGGAGATTACTGGAAAATGGGGCTTCCGTTGGAGCTCATCGTCGTGTGCGTCGCCACGCCTCTGATCATGCTGGTATGGCTGTAGGACAGAGTGAGAAGGTCACCAAAGGAACGGGAACGGAAAGGAACGGGAAATGGCACAGGCGGATTTTGATCGATTCATCGAAAACAACAGAGGGGAAATGCTGGAATTTCTTCGGAACCTGGTGGCTTGCGAGCTGCCGTCCAGTGATGCCGTTGCGGGGCAAAATGCACAGGATCTGATCGCTGAATTCCTTTCGGATCTTGGGTT
>JAAYDG010000072.1 GCA_012729355.1 Clostridiales bacterium | reverse complement strand
GTACAAGGATCCGTGGGAGCCTTGGAACAGTCGCTGGAAAAATTGCAAAACGAAAATGTAAAAGTAAAGATCCTGCACAGCGGCGTGGGCACGGTAACAGAATCGGATGTGATGCTGGCCAGTACTTCAAATGCAGTCATTATCGGATTCAACGTACGGCCAAGCACGGCAGTGAGTTCTATGGCGGAACAGGAAGGTGTTGAAATTCGCACCTACCGGATCATCTATGAGATCATCGATGATATCGAAGCTGCGATCAAAGGCATGCTCGATCCGGTCTTCAAAGAAGTGGTCATGGGTAAAATCGAAGTCCGCGAAACATTCAAGGTCCCCGGTGCGGGGATCGTGGCAGGAGCCTACGTTACGGAAGGGAAAATCGCCCGAAACGCAAAGGTCCGACTGGTGCGTGACGGTATCGTCATCCACGAAGGATCGATTTCTTCGCTTCGCAGATTCAAAGACGATGTTCGGGAAGTTGCCACCGGTTACGAATGCGGCATCGGTCTGGATAAGTTCAACGATATCAAGGAAGGGGACATCATCGAAGCCTTCGCCATGGTGGAAGTGGAAAGAAAGTAAAATGAGCAGAGGATACAGACCCCAGCGATTGGGAGAAGAAATTCGGAAGATCATCAGTGATATGCTGGTTCGGGGAGAATTAAAAGATCCCGGGTTTCGAGGATTGATCGGTGTCAGCTCCGTGGATGTCACCAGAGACGGAAGCTATGCCACCGTATATGTCACTGCCCTGGGACGACGGCCCGATCAACCGCTTGCGGAAGAAGCCAAAAACAACATTCTGGCCGCCTTTCGCCGGAGCCGGGGCTTTATCCGCACAGAACTGGCAAGATCGATTCAAATCCGTCATACGCCGGAACTGCTCTTTCGATTTGACACGTCGATGGAATACGGGATGAAAATGGACAAAATTCTTACGGATCTTGAAATCCCCGGGGAAGAAAAGGAAGAATAAGTTCTTCTTAGGCAACGAATGCGGACGATGGAACAAATGAATGGAATCGTACAGAAATTAAAAGCGGCGGAAAGTATCCTGCTGTTTCCTCACATCAACATGGACGGCGATGCGTTGGGATCTTCCGTAGCCTTGTGCCTTGCCTTGCGCCAAATGGGAAAGACCTGCAGTATTCTGATCGAAGACGACATCCCGGACTATCTGAAATTTATGGATAAGGGATATTGTATCGCACATGCGGATCATATTCCCGATATCAGTTTGGCGGTGGATTGCGGAGACGTTTCCAGGATCGAGAATCGGCGGGAAGTTTTTTATGCAGCTTCAAACACCGCATGCATCGATCATCATTTGCTGCATGCGGACTTCGCTCAAGACTGCTTTGTGGATCCGGAAGCTGCGGCCACAGGTGTGCTGGTTTTCAAACTTTTAAAGGAACTGGGCGTTGAGTGTACACCGGAGATCGCCGATGCGCTGTACGTGGCCATCATGACGGACACCGGTTCATTTCGCTATGCGAATACCGACAGGCAGGTCCACCTGATCATTGCAGAGCTGTACGAATGCGGGTTGACGCACGTACCTCTGTGCAATGCGATCTATGACAACATTCCGCTCTCCCAGATCAAGCTGGAGGCAAAAGCGCTGGAGAACCTGGAGATCTTTGCCGGCAACAAAGCCTGCATATCCTATGCCACGTTGGAAATGATCAAAGGTGCGAACGCCACGCCGGATCAGTCGGAAAACATGATCGATCGGCTTCGCAGCATCAAAGATGTCGAGGTCGCTATATTTCTGAAAGAAAAACCGGATGGAAACTACAAGGTCAGTTTCCGGGCCAAATCCTACGCTGACGTGGGGTCGCTGGCATATCGACTGGGGGGAGGCGGACATCAAAAGGCTTCCGGATGCACCGTGGAAGGACCTCTGGAGAATGCCCTTTGTATCCTGAAGGATGCGGTGCAAGAGGAATTGAATCGATGAACGGCATTCTCAATCTCTTGAAGCCGGCCGGCATGACTTCCCACGATTGCATTGCAATCATCCGGCGAATCGCCGGACAGCGAAAGGTGGGGCATACCGGTACGCTGGATCCCAATGCCTGTGGAGTCCTCCCGATGTGTTTGGGGAGCGCCACACGATTGATCGAATTTATGGAACAACACGAAAAATGCTATCGATGTGAGGCGTTGCTCGGGATCCAAACAAATACACAGGATATTTGGGGAACGGTTTTGGAAAGCCGGAGAGGCGAAGCGAAGACGATCGGAGAAGACGCTGTTCGGGAAGCACTCCTGCGTTTTCAAGGAAAAATATCTCAGAAACCTCCGGCCTATTCCGCGGTGAAAGTGAATGGAAAGAGGCTTTACCGATATGCCCGGGCCGGCATCGATGTCGACATCACGAGCAGAGACGTCACGGTCCATTCCATCCGCCTTCTGAGGTACGATTCATCCTCCGGCAGGATCCTTTTCGACATCAGTTGTTCAAAAGGAACCTACGTGAGAACGATCTGCAACGATCTGGGACAATTGCTGGGCGTCGGGGCGTGTATGAGCTTTTTGCTTCGTACACGGACCTCCGGGATGGATTTGGCGAATGCCCGAACGTTGGAGGAACTGTCGGCATTGGATCCGAAAAGTTTCGAAATGTCGCTTCTGCCCCTCGAAACAGGTGTTCGCGGATATAAGAAACTCCTGCTGAACACCAGGCAAGCCGGATTCTTCGAGAACGGCAATCCGAATTTCGCCGATGGTCTAAAGGCGCCGGAGCTCATGGCACTCGTCGCATCTGAAAAATATGCAGTATTCTTCCGGGAGCGCTTTTTGGGCATGGCCGAATATTCCTCCGAATCAGGCTATAAAATACGCAAGGTGTTGTAATGAAAATATACAGAAATCGCAGCGAGCTGAAAGACTTGAACCCTGCAGCCATTGCCCTGGGTAATTTTGACGGAGTGCATAAAGGGCATCAGGCGCTGATCGATGCTTGTACCGGAAAGGCGAACGATCGAGACCTTGTACCGGCGGTTTTCACGTTTTCGAATCACCCCAATAACGTCATTGCCGGAAAGAACGTGATCAAAAACATCATCACGTTCGATGAAAAAGCACATATTCTCGAAACGATGGGGATTGAATATCTGTTTTCCTTTGAATTCGATCAAGCGATGCGCATCAGTACGCCGGACAGCTTTTGCCGTGAACTGCTCTTCGAAACATTGCGGATGAAAGAAGCATTTTGCGGCTTCAACTATCATTTCGGTTACAAAGCGCAGGGGAACCCGAAAATTCTGAAACAGATCGGTGATACGCTTGGGTACGGCGTTACGATCTTGCCGCCGGTGGAAATCGACGGAGAGATCGTTTCAAGCACCCTGATCCGCAAAGCGGTGGACGAAGGGAAGATGGAGCGCTACAGACAGTTTACCGGTCGTTGTTATACGCTGTACGGACATGTGATCGAAGGGCGTCGCTTCGGCAGAACGCTCGGCTTTCCGACAATCAATCTTGCCCTGGATCTCACGATGGCGCTTCCGCTGAACGGCGTCTATTTGACGGGAACCTGGATAGAGGGCGTGCGGTACGAATCCATCACAAATGTGGGACAAAAGCCTACAGTCGGCGTGTTTGCAAAAAATGCGGAGACCCACATTTTTCAGTTTGACCGGGATATCTACGGGATGGATGTACGTGTGGAATTCATAGAACTGATGCGGGAAGAGCGTACTTTTTCGAGCATCGATCAATTGACGGAACAGATTGGAGAGGACTGTCGTTCAGCCCGAAAGCTTCACAGGGAACGAAGGAGGAACACCCATGAAATATGTTAACGGCTTTACCATCAACGCCACCGGTTCGGAATGTTTCATCACCTATCTCCAGACCAGGCCCCAGGGACAGGCCAAGACCACAGAAGAGATGGAAACAGTCGTCATGTCAGAACAATGTGCCCGACAACTGGTCGTTGCCCTCGCCAAAGTCTATCAAAAAGTAGATTCCGATCGGGCGGCCAAACGAAAAGTGGATGTCAAGGAAGTGGGCTCGGACACCCTGTCCTGACGCAGAGACCGACCGGACAACAGAAACAAGGGTTTACAAAGATGTTGCTCTGTGTTATCATCTATTGATGTGAAATACCTTCTGCTGAGACCGGCGAAACTCCGACGCCCTTCGCGGCTGAAGGCGAATCAAAAAAGGAGAAAAGCATGATCACAAAAGACGTAAAGCAAAGCATTATCGATGAGTATAAGACTCACGATGGCGACACCGGATCTCCGGAAGTACAGGTTGCAGTCCTCACCTATAGGATCAATGACCTGAATGAACATCTGAAGATCCACAAAAAGGACTTCCATTCCAGAAGAGGGCTCCTCAAAATGGTTGGCCAGAGAAGAAACTTGCTGAATTATCTCAGAGAGAAGGACATCGACCGCTACAGGTCGCTGATTTCTCGTCTGGGATTGAGAAAGTAGGGAAAAAGCAAAGGGCGGGGGACAACCCCGCCCGCTATTTTTGAATCGGGTACGGGTCAGGCTTGAGAACTTAATTTATTGTCTCTCAAAGGACAATAGGTTAACTTGTCAAGCCGGACCCGAGACAGAAAGGTAAGGTAATTATGAGGTTCGAAGATTACAGAACGTTCAAGACCGCCCTGGGCGGCAAACTCCTGCAGATGGAGATCGGAAAAGTCTGTGAAATGGCCAACGGCCAGGTGATGGTACGCTACGGCGATACCGTCGTCAACGTGACGGCAGTCTGTGCAAAGACACCCCGCCCCGACATCGACTTTTTCCCCTTGACCTGCGATTATGAAGAAAAAATGTATGCTGCGGGCAAGATCCCCGGCGGATTTATCAAAAGAGAAGGACGTCCTTCGGAGAAGGCTGTCCTGACATCCAGGTTGATGGATCGCCCCATGCGGCCGCTGTTCCCCAAAGGGTTTCAGAACGATGTGCAGGTCGTAGCGTTGGTCATGAGTGTTGATTTGGACTGCAGTCCGGAGATCGCTGCTTTGATCGGTTCCTCCGTTGCGCTGTCGATCTCGGACATTCCTTGGGATGGCCCTACGGCGGCCGTGAACGTCGGGCGTGTGGACGGTCGTTTCATCATCAATCCTACTCTCGCAGAGCGGGAGGCCTCAGATATGCACGTGACGGTATCGGGAACGAAGGAAGCCGTTATGATGGTGGAGGCCAGCGCACTGGAAGTACCGGAAGAAGAAGTCTTGGATGCGATCATGTTCGGCCATGAAGAAATCAAAAAGGTCGTGGCCTTCATCGAGGAGATCGTGGCGGAAGTCGGAAAGCCCAAGATGGAAGTTGCGCTGAAGGTCGTGCCCGAAGACATCGATGCGGCTGTCCGCGCATTTGCTGTGGAGAAGATGAATCGGGCGATCAAGACCTACGATAAACAGGAACGTCTCGATAATATGGACGCAGTCGAAGTCGAAACAAAGGAATACTTCGCAGAGATCTATCCGGACAACGCCAAGGATATCGATGCGATCCTCTACAACATCACGAAAGAACAAGTCCGCTCCATGATCCTGGACGAGGGAATCCGTCCCGACAACCGGAAGGCCGATGAGATCCGGCCGATCTGGTGTGAAACAGGCCTGTTGCCCAGAACCCACGGTTCCGGATTGTTCACCAGAGGGCAGACTCAGGCCCTTTCGATCGTTACACTGGGCGCCATGGGCGACTCCCAGACATTGGACGGCATCAGCGAAGATACCGAAAAACGTTACATGCACAATTATAATTTCCCGCCATACAGCGTGGGGGAAACCAGACCGCTCAG
The DNA here is from genome assembly GCA_012729355.1 of Clostridiales bacterium. GTDB lineage: Bacteria > Bacillota > Clostridia > Peptostreptococcales > Anaerovoracaceae > UBA10908. The sequence goes on along the minus strand of JAAYDG010000072.1, from coordinate 7,981 downwards.
AGGTCCCGGCAGACGTGAAATCGGTCATGGCGTACTGGCGGAAAAGGCATTGCTGCCGGTGTTGCCTGCAGAAGAAGAATTCCCCTATGCGATTCGTGTCGTATCGGAGATCCTTTCCTCCAACGGATCCACGTCCCAGGCGTCCGTCTGCGGAAGCTGCCTGGCATTGATGGATGCAGGAGTACCGATCAAGGCGCCGGTGGCCGGTATCGCCATGGGACTGATCGAACGCGTTGAAGAAGACGGGAGCAGCAAAATGGCGATTCTCTCGGACATCCAAGGCATGGAAGACTTCCTGGGCGACATGGACTTTAAGGTTGCCGGAACAGAAAAGGGTGTTACGGCCATCCAGATGGACATCAAAGTGCACGGTCTTTCCAGACAAGTGCTTCAGGATGCTCTGAAGCAAGCATACGCAGGGCGTATGCATATCATGGCTCAGATGATGGATGAGATTTCCCAACCAAGAGCTGAACTGTCTCCCTATGCACCCAGAATCATCTCGATGAACGTGGATGTGGAGAAGATCCGTGTGGTCATCGGGCCGGGCGGAAAGACCATCAACAGAATCATCGCCGAGACGGGCGCAAAGATCGACATCAACGACGAGGGTCTCATTTACATCGCAGCGCCGGACCTGGAAGCAGCCAATGCTGCCATGAAGCAGATCGAATTGCTGGTCAAGGAAGTGGAAGTCGGCGAAGTCTATACAGGAAAAGTAGTGCGGATCATGACCTTCGGTGCCTTTATCGAGCTTTTGCCCGGCAAAGACGGATTGCTGCACATTTCCAAAATCGATAAAAAACGGATCGATAAAGTGGAAGATGTGCTCAATATCGGCGACATCGTGAAAGTCAAAGTCGAAGAGATCGACGGACAAGGACGGATCAATCTTTCGAGAAAAGGTCTCGAAGACGTAGAGATCATCAAGGCATAACATCGACATGCTGCGAGCGGACCTGGGGCGGCATTTGCCTTCAGGCCCGCTCTTTCAATTGAAAAAACCCTGTGATATAATGCACCAGAAGAAAGGAACACAATGATCACATCAGATCGGCTGCCTTGCGGCATACAAGTTGTTTGTGAAGAAATAAGGGACGCTCAGGCTGCCTGTATCGGTATTTGGATCGGCGCCGGCTCTTCTCGGGAAACTCCGGATCAAGCCGGTATTTCCCACTTGATCGAGCACATGCTGTTCAAAGGAACGGAAAAACGCTCCGCGAAAGAAATCGCCGGAGATACGGATCATATCGGTGCCAGTGTCAATGCATTTACCGGAAAAGAAGCTACGTGCTACCACATGAAGGCACTGACGGAAAAATTTCCCGAAGCTGTGGAGATCCTTTTGGATATGCTTTGCTGTTCCGTTTTTGACCCAAAAGAGATTCGCAAGGAGCGGGGCGTGATACTGGAAGAAATGCAGATGATCCAAGACACGCCGGATGATCATATCATCGATCTGCTTACAGGGACGGTTCTCAAGGACACCAATCTGGCATCATCCATTATCGGAACAAAGACTTCGCTGCAAAAGATCGGCAGAGATCAAATCCTGGAATATATCGGGCATTATTACACGAGAGACAATATCGTCATCTCCGTTGTAGGAAATTTTGAGCGCAGTCGTCTGTTCGATCAGCTGGAGGAAGCGCTGTCTTCCTTGCCCGCGGCACTTCGGGACAGTCCTGAGGCACGGATACCGGAAGGGCATCGGTTCCTGGCCAAGCGCAAAGATGTGGGGCAGACTCATCTGGCCATCGGACGTACCGGCGTTTCGCTGGACAGCAAACTATATTATGCCCAGGCCATCGTCAACGACGTACTCGGCGGCAGCATGAGTTCCAGACTGTTTCAGAACATACGGGAGGAGCGAGGATTGGCGTATACGGTATACAGTGCCGGTTCCAGTTATCTGCGAACCGGATTGTTCTTCATTTATGCAGGGGTCGGTCTCGGAAAAGAATCCGAAACAATGGAAGCGATTTCAAATGAACTGAAAATGCTGAAGGAGAAGGGACTTGATCCGGCGGAAACGGCGGTCGTCAAGCAAAGACTCAAAAGCGGGTACATTTTCAGTTTGGAAAGCATGAACAGCCGTATGTATCGCTTGGGGAAAAATATGCTGCTGCTGGGAAGGTATTTTACGCCGGAAGAAGTCATGGGGGAAATCGATGCCGTCACACAGGATGAGATCCTGGAGGTTTGTCGGCAGATAGGAGATTTTTCCGCGTACAGCGGCGTTTCCATCAGCAGGGAAAAAGTAGACATAAAAAAGCTTATGTCAATATAAGGACAGTCATCCCGACTGTTACACGGAAGAAAGAGGGACATATGAAGAGGATCGCCGAGTTTGAACGAGTGTCGATTACCACCTTTTCCGGAGCCTGTGCGGATTTGACCGTTTGTGGGGATTTTCTCGACACAGCAAAGGCTTTTGAACAGATCAAGCTTCCCGTGCGTGCCACACAAGGTTCGGCCGGTTATGATTTCTTTCTTCCGTTTCCGCTGACTGTAGCGCCGGGAGAATCTTGTTCGGTTCCAACGGGCGTTCGGGTGCGGATCCAAACCGGGTGGGTATTGATGATCTATCCGAAATCGGGACTGGGATTCCGATATCGACTCCAGTTGGATAATACAGTCGGCATCGTGGATTCGGATTACTATGAAGCGGAAAACGAAGGCCATATCATCATCCGAATCACCAATGACAGCAAATCGGGAAAAACCCTGTCGCTGGATGCCGGGAAAGCCTTTGCGCAGGGCGTATTCGTTGCATTCGGTATCACTTATGGGGATGCCGCCAGGGGAGAGAGGTCCGGAGGGTTCGGATCTACGGGAGTATAGCCATGCTGCGGAGAGAACAACTGGAGCAACTCGAGTATGAACGCCTTTCTTCTTATGCGGCCAAATCCGCCGAATCGAAAGGAAGAATTCTTCCCGAAGAACCTTGCACGTTACGGACAGACTACCAGCGTGATCGAGATCGGATCATCCATTCCAAATCTCTTCGCAGGCTCATGCATAAAACCCAGGTGTTCCTCGCTCCGGAAGGAGATCATTTCCGCACGCGTCTCACCCATACGCTGGAAGTGTCACAGATCGCCCGTACGTGTGCCCGCGCATTGTCTCTGAATGAAGATCTGACAGAAGCCATCGCCATGGGTCATGATTTGGGGCATACACCCTTTGGGCACAGCGGAGAAACGTTTCTTAACGAAAGGCACCCGGGCGGATTTGCCCACAATGTGCAGAGTCTGCGTGTCGTCGATGTGCTCGACCTCAACCCCATGGGGCGCACCATGAACCTTACGCGGGAAGTGCGGGACGGTATTCTGAATCATACAGGCAGCGGAAGCCCGTTCACATTGGAAGGCCAGATCGTCAAGATCTCTGATCGAATTGCTTACATCAACCACGATATCGACGATGCGATCCGCGGAAACATCATTTCCGGCGATGAATTGCCCCGGGAATGCATCGAATATCTGGGTCAGGATCACAGGACACGGATCGACACGCTGGTACGCGATCTTGTGCGCAACAGCGACGGAATGGATCGGATACAACAGTCTGCGGAAGCGCGTCATTATATGAACGAATTGAGAGCATTCATGTTTGATCGGGTCTATCACAGCCCTGTGGTAAAAAAGGATTCGGAACTGGATAAAATTCGGCATTTGATCTTTTCGCTGTACGACTATTATTTGGACAATCCGGACAAGCTTCCCGCAGAACAGCAGAGCATGATAGCGCAGGACGGGACGGAAGAAGTGGTGAAAGACCATATCGCGAATATGACGGATCGCTATGCGATCAATGCATATACATCAAATTTTGTTCCTGCCGGCTGGAAAAAATAATAAACGAAATAAAGGAAATGGCCTGCTTGTGTAGAATAACCCACTGTACGGGAGAATCGGAGGACAGGCGTGGCGCAGCAGAATTACCAGTCGGTCATCGATGAAATCAAAAGCAGGTGCAACATTGTTGACATCATTTCTCCTCTGGTCCCACTCAAGAGAGCAGGCACCAATCAAAAGGGGATCTGTCCGTTTCACAATGAAAAGACACCTTCTTTTGTTGTGTCGGATGCGAAACAGATCTTTACCTGTTTCGGTTGCGGCGCATCCGGCGATGTGATCGAATTCGTCAAGCGCTATTACAATCTCACTTTTCCCGAAGCCGTGGAGCGTCTGGCGCTCCAGTGCGGGATATCCATTCCGGAATCCCACGGCGAACTGGGAAAGAAGAAAGAAGGGTATTACGAGATCAATCGACAGGCAGCCCGATTTTATTTTTCTGTTTTCGCCGGAAAGAAGAATCCGGGATTAACCTACATGATTCAACGAGGGATCGAACCGCCGGTTTTAAAAGCGTTCGGTATCGGGTATGCGGATGATTCCTGGGACAGTCTCACGAAAGCATTGACCGGTCAGGGATTTGATCAGGGAATGTTGCTGGAATTGGGTCTGATCTCGCAAAAGAACGGACACCTGTATGATAAATTCAGGTCGCGCGTCATTTTTCCCATCATCAATACCAGAGGAAAAGTGATCGGATTCGGCGGAAGAATGATCGGGGAAGGGGAGCCGAAGTACCTGAATTCACAGGAATCCATCGTTTTCCAGAAGAAGTATAACCTGTTTGGACTGAATCTGACTCGGTCGGAGATCCAAAAGGAAGGATATGCCGTACTGGTCGAAGGCTATATGGATGTGATCGGCCTGTATCAGCACGGCATCCGGAATGTGGCTGCTTCTTTGGGTACTGCCCTGACACAGCAGCAGGCACGGCTTCTGAAGCGCTATACGGAGAAAGTGATCCTGTGCTACGATTCGGATCAAGCCGGTATCGATGCGGCGCTCCGGGGTGCCGACGTCCTTCGCAGAGAAGGCTTGGAGGTGCGGATTCTGAATGTGCCTCAAGAGAAGGACCCGGACGAATACATCAGAAAAAGAGGCCGGGAAGCATTCTTGAACTTGATCCACAAGAAAGCGTTGCCCGATGTGGAATACAAAATCGCACTGCTGAAGAGTCAATACGATTTAAACGACACGACGCAGAGTATTAAATTTCTGCAAAAAATCTCCGATATTTTACGCACACTCACCCCGGTGGAAGCGGATTTATATATTGGAAAAGTATCGGCGGAGTACAGGATATCGGAAGGTGCTCTGCGCCGAGAAGTCCAGCGCCAAGACCGCAATGTTACCTCGTCTCCGCAGACGAAAGACGAGAGCCGGGGAAAAACTGATCCTGTCGCTGCGGTAAGCGAGAGCACACTTTCTCTCGAACGGATGATCCTTCGCTTGATTCTTCTGAAAAGCGAGTATCTGGAAGGAATCAGAGAATACCCGGAAGCAATCGTTACACCGCCGGGAAGACGCCTTATATCCGTGTTCCAGGAGTTGTTCACGGAGGACAGCGACTTGGAGCTGGAGGCTGTGCGGGATGCATTGGAGGAAGACGAACTGGCGTATCTCGAAACCATCCTGCGGGAAGTCCAGGTGGGCGAAAAAGACGAGGACGCCTATGCGGACTGCATCGCCAAATTACAGGAACAGCGCTTGGAGAAAAGGAAGAAAGAAATCATCGATCTGCTGTCATTGGCCGAAGAAACCGGCAGTCAGTCTCAGTTGGACGATTTGATGAAAGAATACATGATGATACAACAAATGCAAAAAAGGTAGGGTGATGGCAGTGTCTTATGATATCGATATGCAGGACGAAAAAAAAGTCGAACAACTGACGGAATTCATCGAAAAATCAAAAAAGAACGGTTCCGTTACGTTCCGCGAAGTGGAGGAATTGCTGACTGAATTGGAATTCACCGCGGCACAAAAGGATCAGATTTACGATCATCTGGAATCCCAGAGCGTGGATGTGACGACAGAGGCCAACCCCGATGATTTTGAAATGGTTGTGTTGGAACCTTCCGAAGAAGCGGACCTGGAAGAAATCGTGGCGGAAGCATCCGAAGACGATGTGGAATCGGTTCCCAAGGGCGTGGCCGTGGACGATCCGGTACGAATGTACCTGAAGGAAATCGGGAAAGTGCCTCTGTTGACGGCTGAAGAAGAAATGGATCTGGCCCAGAGGATGGAACAGGGCGACGAAGAGGCCAAGCAGAAGCTCTGTGAAGCCAACCTGCGTCTTGTGGTGAGTATCGCAAAACGCTATGTGGGAAGGGGAATGCTCTTTCTGGATTTGATTCAGGAAGGCAATTTGGGGCTGATCAAAGCGGTGGATAAATTCGACTGGCGCAAGGGATTTAAGTTCAGCACGTATGCGACCTGGTGGATCCGCCAGGCAATCACGCGGTCGATCGCCGATCAAGCCCGTACCATTCGGATCCCGGTCCATATGGTCGAAACCATCAACAAGCAGATCCGGATCACCCGTCAGCTGCTCCAGGAATTCGGAAGAGATCCGACTCCGGAAGAGATCGCTGCCGAAATGGAGATCAGCGTGGAAAAAGTCCGCGAGATCTCGAAGATCGCACAGGAGCCGGTATCTCTGGAAACGCCCATCGGCGAAGAGGAAGACAGCCATCTGGGTGATTTTATACCCGACGAAGATGTGCCTTCGCCGGCCGATGCGGCAGCGTTTTCCATGCTCAAGGAGCAACTGGTGGAAGTCTTGTCCACCCTTACGGACAGAGAGCAGGAAGTCCTGCGTCTGCGATTCGGGCTGGACGATGGACGGGCCAGAACGCTGGAAGAAGTCGGTCAGCAGTTCAAAGTGACGAGAGAGCGGATTCGGCAGATCGAGGCAAAGGCACTGAGGAAGCTTCGGCACCCCAATCGCAGCAAGCGGCTGCGGGACTATCTGGAATAGATCGATGGTACTTTCAAAGCGCTTGCAAGCCATTGCGGATCGAGTTTTGAAAGACGGCATCACCGCAGACATCGGAACCGATCATGCTCAGATTCCCATCTATCTGCTCCGGGAAAAACTGGCCCCCAGAGTGATCCTCACCGACAACAAAGACGGCCCGCTCCGAAAGGCGAAGGAAAACCTGTTCGCAGCAGGCGTCACTGTCTCGCCGGAAGACCTGAGAAAAGGCGACGGACTGACCGTTTTGAACGCCGGTGAAGTTGCTACGGTCATCATCGCAGGGATGGGCGGCCTCCTCATAGCGGATATGTTGTCGGCGGACATCCAAAAGAGCTTGTCATTTCAACGATTGATCCTGCAGCCGAGAACGGCCTCTGCGGAACTCAGACGATGGCTTACGCAAAACGGGTTCCACATAGCCGGAGAACAACTGGCTCCGGAAGGGCGGCGCCTCTGTGAGATCATTACGGCGGAACCCGGGGAAGGGACATCGCAGCAGAATGAGAATCGGGAATTGCTGGACTATGAGATCTCGCCGTTGCTGCTTGCGCAAAAGGATCCGTTCCTGAAACAATTCATCGATGCTAAAATCCGCGAAACCACAAGGATCCGACACGACCTGGAACGATCCCGGGACGCAGATGCGGATCTGAAAATCCAGGAATCAGAAGAACGTATCAGAAGACTAACAGAAAGGAAATCGTTGTTATGAAGATGACGGATTGGCTGCAGTTGATGGATGAGATCGCACCGCTTTCCATGCAGGAAGAATGGGACAATTCGGGACTTCAGATCGATTACGGGAACGAGGAGGTGGAACGGATCCTCGTAGCCCTTGAAATCACAGGAGATGTGATCGAAGAGGCTATTTCAAAAAAAACGAACATGGTCGTCGTCCATCATCCTTTGATTTTCGATCCCATTCAAACGATCCGGTTTCATGAAATCGAAGGAGACTATATTATCCGGCTGATCCGAAACGGCATCTCGGTGTACGCGGCGCATACCTGCTTCGATTCCGCCCGCAACGGCAACAATGATCGTTTGATGAGCCTTCTGGGGATTCAAAGGTATTCCAGGCTGAACCTGCCGGGAAAAGGATTCGAAGACAGTACGCTTGCGCGAATCGGAACACTGCCGGAGC
>JAAYDG010000071.1 GCA_012729355.1 Clostridiales bacterium | reverse complement strand
TTGCGAATGGCATATTCGGCAACCCCTTTTGCATCGTCTTCGATATTGCACTGGAGTATGATCTGGCCGTAGCCTCTGTCGTACTTGCGGAAGGAATCCAGGACCTGTCCGATCCAGGGAAACTCCACGACTTTCCCGTTTTCCATGACCAGGTCGGGGTCTTTGTCGAGGGCTTCTTCGCCGATCACGCAGGATACACCGGCCATGGCGGCGCCGCCGAAATAGTCTTTCCAGTTCAGCTTGATCAGCGCGGGAAGGATGATGGGCATGGTCTGCTTCACCGGATGGATCGTGCCGAAATCAGCGGACAGGTCGACGTTGAAGATCGTTGCTTTTTCCATGTCCGGCTCGCAGCCTTGTGCCCCGAATACTCTCCCGTTGATGTTGAAGTGGGAGTAATCCACCGGATAGTCTTTTTCCGATGCAACTTGATTGTTTCCCGTGTTGGTGGGGTAAACGGATCTGGCGCCCAGCGCGGCCGATAGGCCGATTTCGCAGGTCCCGGGGCAGTCCGCCGTGCAGAACGAACACATGCCGGATTGGGAATTCACGTGCCGGCTTCTGGTTTGGGTATCGTTGAACGCCGATTCGAGTGCGGGTGAATAGGACATGACAAACCTCCTCCTGTCAGTTATGGTACTCTAACTCTTTTTTTATTATACACCGAATCAGCGTGATATCCAGCATTTATAGCGGGAAATGTGAAAGAATCATACCGGAAGTTCAATCAAAATGCAGAAAACACTTGCATTTTGATTTCGAATAGAATAAGAAGTTCTTGTATGTAAAAATGTTGCGGTGCGCATAGGATCCGCATCGGGCAGATTCTCGCGTGGCATGAGGGCAAGAAGATGTATGATCTGCTGATTGTGTCCGGCAGAGTTCCGGACTTTGAACACAACACATGGAGAACAGGGCCGGTTGCCGTGCAAGACGGCAAAATCGTTGCGGTGGGCGACGAAGTACGATCGACGGAAGCGCGGACCGTCATCGATGCCGCGGGAAAAATCGTCTCTCCGGGCTTCATCGACATACACATGCACGAAGAAGATTTTCCCAATGACGGCGCGCATTTTGAAATTTCCGTTCTAATGCGGAACATGGGAGTCACAACAGCGGTAGGAGGGAATTGCGGCACCCATGCCCAGCCGATCAAAGCATTCAGGGAGGCGGCCGAAAGGCTGGGGGGCCTGCCGATCCATTACTACATGCTCACCGGGTACAATACATTTCGGGAAGAACTCGGGCTGGGATGTTACGATACAGCGACAGAAGACCAGATCAAGCACATGACGAATCGGGTGATCCAGGAGGTCCGGGACGGTGCGAAGGGAGTTTCCTTCGGCGGAGAATACGACCCGGGCATCAGCTCGGAAGAGATCCTTCGGGTATTGGCTGCCCTGGACGATCAAATTCTGGTGTCCATGCATTACCGGACCGACGCGATGAAAGATTTTTCAGCGCTCCACGAAATGATCGAGCTGGCGGAGCGGTCCGGGAAAAAGTTTCAGATCTCCCATCTGAGCAGCTACGGCGCCATGGGACAGATGAAGGAGATCTTGCCGATCCTGAACGAGGCCATCCGCAAGAATCCCCGGCTGGACTACGATACCTATCCTTATGCAGCCTTTGCCACTTCCATCGGCTCGGCGGTCTTCGACGAGGGCTGGGTCGAACGCTGGGGAAAAGGATACGAATGCATTATGCTGCTTCATGAACCCTACTGCGGTGTCCGGTGCGACAGAGAACTGTTCGAAAAGGTACGCAAAGAAAAACCGGACATGTCCGTTGCCGGGTTCGTCATGGAAGAAGAGGATATCGCGATGGCCATCGCCAACCGATACGGGATGATCTGCAGCGACGGCGGGACCAGCCATTGGAAAGGGCATCCCAGGAGCAGCGGAGCGTTCCCCAGGGTGTTGGGGAAGTATGTACGGGAAGAAAACGTTTTGAGTTTGATGGATGCCTTACGCAAAATGACGTTCCGCCCGGCGCAGAGGCTGGGATTGGAAGGACAAAAGGGTGTGATCGCATCCGGTGCCGATGCGGACATCGTGATCTTCGATCCGGATATTATTTCCGACACTTCGGACTTCTCGGAGGCGTGCCGGATGCCTGTCGGCATCGATTTTGTGATCGTGGGGGGGACCGTCGTTCTGAAGAACGGAAAAGAAACGGGGGCTTTGCCGGGACAACTTTTGTAATTTGCAGTGTGAACGGATCGTTCCGTTGACCGATGAATCGGAGGAATTGAATGAATACAAACGAAAAAGTGAAAAGAATCGCCATTGCCGGCGCCGGGATCATGGGGTCTTCCATTGCCCAGATATTCGCACAGAACGGCGTTTCGGTGATCCTGTTCGATATCGAAACCGGATTTCTGGACCGGAGCCGGGCACTGATCGATCTGAATCAGAAGGCGATGGTGCTGGCCGGAGAACTGACGGAGGAAACGTCTCGCAACCTCCGGTCCCGGATCAGTCATACGCTGGATCTTTCCGCCTTTTGCGAGGCCGATTTCGTGATCGAAGCCATCGTGGAGCAGCTGGATGCCAAGCACGCCTTGTGGGCGAAGATTTCCGAACTGGTTTCGGACGATGCGGTTTTGACGAGCAACACTTCGGGACTTTCCATCTCAAAGATCGCTGAAGCGGTCAAAAATCCGGAGCGGTTCTGCGGGATGCACTGGATCAATCCACCCCATATCATTCCTCTGGTAGAGGTGATCTGCGGGGAAAAGACGAATTCCGAAACGGCGGACACCGTATTGCGCATCGCCGAGTCCGTGGGGAAAAAACCCATCCTGGTAAAAAAAGACGCGCCGGGATTTGCATTGAACCGCATCCAGTTCGCCGTGCTGCGCGAGGCCATGCACATCGTGGAGTCCGGAATCGCAGACATGGAAGACGTGGACAAAGTTCTGAAGTACGGACTGGGTATGCGCTACGCCTGCCTGGGGCCTTTCGAGGTGGCCGATCTGGGCGGGCTCGACACCTTTTACCGCATTTCCCAATACCTGTTCAAGGATTTGAGCGATGCGAAAGCGGTGCCGGACATGCTCAAAGATCTGACGGAAGAGGGAGCCCTGGGGGTCAAGTCCGGCAGAGG
>JAAYDG010000070.1 GCA_012729355.1 Clostridiales bacterium | reverse complement strand
TTCCGGAAGGCGATACACTTCTCTACCATTTCCTCCACGGACTTGCATCCGCTGAGATCCACATTCAACATGGCCTCCCCCACATACACCAAATGCATATGAGAATCGTTGAATCCCGGAATGATTGTCCGACCTTCGCAGTCGATTTGATCGGCACCCTCTGCCATGGAAAGGATCTCGTCGTTTTTCCCCACAGCTGTGATCCTTCCGTCCTCCACCAGAACAGCCTCCTCGAATACATCTCTGTCTACGTAGACTTTTCCGTTGTACAGTACTTTTTTCATGTTCGCCCTCCTTAGGCCTCCCGAACCAGTGCCTTGAAAATTTCAGTGGCGGATTCGATGAGTTCGTCATCAAAGTCAAAATGCGAAGTGTGGAGCTCCGGCACATCCATGCCCATTCCCAGGAAGAAGGAAGCTCCTTTTGTCAGTTTTGTAAAGTGACCGAAGTCTTCCGATCCGCGCAATGCTTCGGGCATTTCGATTACAGGGTATCCCAGTTCTGCCGCCGCTTTTCGCAGCTTTTCATTGTTTTCCGGATGCGAAATGGTTTCCGGGAATGCATCGCAATAGGAAAAGGTGCAGGCCAGTCCGTATTCAGCTGCGTTCTTCAGCGCTTCCGTTTCCAGCTTCTCCTGCAATTCGTCCATTTCCGCTTCGATGGCGCCCCGAATGGTCATCAACAGCTTTCCTTTGCTTGCAGCGACACCAAAGGCTTCCTGCTCTCCCACATCGATCTGAACGATGGTGGCCATGACCAGCCCTTTGTAGTTTTCCGGAGCGGTAATTTCTTCTGTTGCCAGCACGGTTTTGGCGATGGCAAAGGACGGATTCTTGCCGTTTTCCGGCTCACTGGCATGTGCCGGCGAACCGGTCATGGTAATCGTCATGCCTTTGGAGGCGCAGTTCATCAGCCCGTCACGTACGGTCACCGAGTTTTTCGGCGCGCCGGGATGGTCGTGAAACGCATAGATCTCGGTGATGGCGTTGTCGGTGACGAAATCCGTGCATGTGGCTGCTCCGGAGCCGTTTTCTTCGGCGGGCTGGATCAGGAAGTACACATCTCTGTCAGCCCCTTCCTGATCGATCTCCAGCGCGAAGCCACACATGGTCGCAGTGTGTCCGTCATGGCCGCATTTGTGGCCTACGCCTTCCTTTAATGATTTATACGGCTTGTCGATATCGTCATCGACCTTGATCGCATCGCAGTCCGCACGGAAGCCGATGGACGGCTTTTTCGGATCGGACGCGCGGTAAACAGCGTAAACATAATGACCTTTATCGACAATTTCCAGGTTTTTTGTATTTTCACGAAGAAAACGCAGCACCCGCTCCAAAGTGGGCCGCTCTTCGTTGGACAGATCCGGGTTTTGATGTATTTCGTGCCTCAACGCTACGGCTTTGTTGAAATTCTCTTTTCTCATCTCTGATAGACCACCTTTCCGTTCACCATGGTCAGCACCGGTTGAATGTTGATGATATCCATCGGGTCGATCGTAAAGATGTCCCGATCCAAAACGATCATATCCGCGTAATGCCCGGGTTTGATCCGTCCTTTTTTGTCCTCCATGAATTCATGATAGGCGCTTTCCACGGTGTAAGCATCGATGGCTTCATACACATCCACGCATTCCTGGGTGTTGAATCCTTCCTCCGGTTTGCCTTTCAAATCTTTGCGGTTCACGGCAACGTAGATGTTGGGGAACGGGTTGCAGTCTTCCACCGGCGAGTCCGTGCCGTAGGAAGCGTGGATCCCCAGTTCAATGGCAGTTTTCATCGCATAGGAAGTGGCGCTCAGTTCTTTGCCGCACCGGCTTTCCACCGCATACATGTCGCACTGCAAAAATACAGGCTGATAAGCGATCAGCGTTTCGGATTTTTTGATTCGTTCAAGCAGCGGTCTGTCGGTGATCTGACAGTGGATCAAAGAATTACGGAGCTCATTTTGGCCGTTGCGCATCACTTTTTCGTAGGAAGCGACTGTCTTCTCGATGGCATCGTCTCCGATCACATGCGTAACGGTCTGTATGTCGTTTTCTGCAGCCATCCCCACAAGCTTATCCATCAAAGCGTCGCTGAGCGCTTCCACGCCGTAGTTTCCGGGATCATCCAGGTATTCGTTTCGCATCGTGGCCGTTCTGGCGCCCAGGGAACCATCCTTGAACAGTTTCAGCGGTCCGATGGAAAGCATGTCGTCGTATTGGTCTTTGTTTTTGTATTCTCCTTCCAGGTATTCCCGGAGTCGTTTTTCGGTCATGCAGCAGACCTGATGGCGGAAACGAAGAGGCGCCAATCCCTCTTTGTAAACGTCTTTATACATCTGAAACATACCGTCTCTGTCCTCGGCCATTTCGCCGATGTCATTGGACTGGACCGATGTCAGTCCGTGTTCGACACAGTATTGCATCGCTTTGAGCAGAGACTTCTTGCGTACATCGATGGTTGCCTGGGGGACGATCTTGCGAACTTCATAGACAGCGTTTTCCGTAAAATAGCCGCTGGGATTTCCGTCCGCTTCGAATTCGATGGTACCGCCCTCGTAAATCTGGGGGTGGTTTTTCCCGATTCCCAGCAATTCCAGTGCTTTGGTGTTTACCGCGCACGTATGTCCACAGACCCGTTCCAGCATAATCGGATAGTCTGTCGAGATTTGATCCAGATCGTGACGGTTCGGCAGGCGGATCTTTCCTTTTTCGAAAAGTTCCTGATTCCACCCCTGGCTGTGCATGCCGTTTTTGACCAGATCCGGATTTTCCGCCGCAAATTTTCTGCAGCGCTCGATCATATCCTCAACGGACGTTGAATCGGAAATGGGTGCTTCGGAAAGCACTTCGCCCACCATCAAAAGATGCATGTGGGAATCGTTCAAACCGGGCAGTACAGTTCTGCCTTGACAATCGATTTTCTCCGCCTCTTCCGCAGCCGCAAAAACCTCTTGATCGGATCCCACCATTTTGATTATGCCGTCTTCCACCAGCACCGCCTCCCGGAAAACGCCCCGTTCTACGTAGATCTTTCCGTTGTACAATACCGACTTTGCCATTTTTTCCTCCTCTGTTCGCTGTGCTAAAATTCTTTCCGGGCGAATACGCATTCGCCGTCCACATAGGTCAACTCGACCTTCGTTTCCAGTATTTCTTCGGCAGGGATACGGAACAGATCCCGGTCCAACACCGCAAAATCCGCCAGCATGCCTTCCTTGATCTTGCCTTTGATGTATTCATGCCCCGAAGCATAGGCGCCTTCGGCAGTATAGGCATAGATCGCCTCCTCCACGGACATCGCCTGTTCCGGTAAATACGTCAAGCCACTGTGGAGTCCTCGCCGAGTCACGGCGCAGTAGATTCCGAGAAACGGATCAAAAGATTCCACGGGACAATCCGTTCCGAAGGGATGGTGAATGCCAAGATCCTTGTATTCTTTCCATGCATAAGAACTCTCGGCAAGCTCCTTGCCGACTCTGTCATAGATAATATTCATGTCGTAATCAATAAATACAGGCTGGATATAAGCCACCACATCCAATTCCTTGAAGCGCCGGATCAGCGCGGCATCCGTCACCTGGCAGTGGACGATCCCGTGACGGGGTTTCAGATAGGGCATTGCCTTTTGGGCGCGCTCAATGGCATCCAGACACATCTGGATCGCACCGTCGCCAATCGCGTGGATCACCGCCGGCGTGTTGTTGCGATGGGAGATCGCCACCATTTCATCCAACTCTTCCTGCGTAAACATGGCAAGCCCCTTCGTGGAAGGATCGTCGGCATAAGGCTGCCGCATCAGCGCCGTTCTGGCGCCCAGGGAACCGTCGGACAACAGTTTTGTCGCCGAAATATGCAGTGTATGATTGCCGAATGTATGGTCGTATCCTTTACTAAAAGCATATTGCAGCGCATCCGGCTTAAAGTACAGTGCCTGGCTCGAAAGCCTCAATTTGAAACGACGCTCCTCGGAGGCAATGCGAAGCAATTCCTGAAGTGTAAAGAACAATCCCTCGGGCACATAGTTGTACTCGTCGCTCTGCACGCTGGTAATTCCGGCCTCGAAAAGATCCTTCTGATATTCGATCATCATCTCCACCAGTGTTTCCACCGAGGGCGCGGGCATCTTCGATTTAAAATAGTCGAAAAGGTTCTCTTTGATGACACCGGTAAGCTGTCCATTTTCGCCGACTTCGGCATATTTACGGTACTCCACGGCTTCTTTCGTTTCCATATCGAACAGTTCCAGCGCTTTTGAATTGAGACAGCCGATATGTCCGCAGGCCCTCTGGATCATCACCGGATACTCTGTGGTGATCTGGTCCAGATCTTCGCGGGTGGGAAATCTCTTCTCATCCGCGAAATAATCTTGATTCCATCCTTCACCAACAAACCACAATCCGCTGTCGGGATCGTAACTCTCGAGACTTTGCTTCATCCGCTCCAGCAACTCGGTCAGAGATGAGGTGCCTACAAGATCCACATGGATCTTCGTTTTAACGTAATGAAGGTAATGCATATGGGAATCGTTGAATCCCGGGATCAAGAGTTTACCCTGCAGGTCGATGATCCGGATATCCCGATCTTTTTGATTGTCCAGATAAGCTTTCGCCCCTTCTTCGTCGCCCACATAGGCAAAATATTTGCCGTTGACTACGGCTGAAGAGGCCCTGGCGTTCCGGGCGTCCATGGTGGCGATATTCGCATTGGTGATCCATTGGATCATTGAGATCCCTCCTCTTCTGTTTCGTTTCTCTCTTATTCCGACGCTCTCCCCAGACGGGCTTTCCAAAACGGCATCATGCTCTCCTTCAGGAGTTTGAAATCTGCGTAGAGCGCTTGATATTTCTGATGGTTTTCCATGTCCGGCTCAAAATGATCGGTCTGAGACGCCAAGTCCGCTTCGATACCCAAAGCGCTTTGAATCAGGCGGCACACCCCGATCAGGCCCAGCTCTTTTTGTTCAAATCGATACGTGTCCGTGCCCATACAATCGCAGATCATCTGACAGATGCACAGGCTTTTGGCCGCACCGCCTGCAATGTAAAGCTCGGCATCGCCCTTGGGCAGATGCTCATAGCAATCGTACATGGACAGGACCATCCCTTCGAAGGAAGCCCTGGCCAGATGATATTTGGTATGGTGGGTCCGAACGCCGTAATAGCCGCCGGATGCGGAATTTAATTTAAAGGGGGCGCGTTCGCCGTAGAGATACGGTGTGCTCATCGCACCTTCCGAGCCGATGGGAATT
This sequence comes from Clostridiales bacterium, assembly GCA_012729355.1. Classification (GTDB taxonomy): domain Bacteria; phylum Bacillota; class Clostridia; order Peptostreptococcales; family Anaerovoracaceae; genus UBA10908. The sequence continues at coordinate 932 of JAAYDG010000070.1, read as the reverse complement.
TTTAGAATTTCGCAATCTGTGACGGCATAGTCTTCGTCGTGAAGGATTTCCCTGCGCATCCAGTCCAGAGCGGAAGATCCGGACAGCGCTGCCATCAGACGGATATAAGTTCCTTTTTGGGTATGGCATAAAATACTGCCGTTGGTGGCGATGCAGCCTCTGGCTGTTTCTTCGTCCATCACCACGTAATTGGCCAGCGTGGTTCCGACGATCGTGCCCCGCTGCCCTTTTGCCACCAGTCCGCAGCCCGTGGCAATGGCCATCACATCCAGACAGCCCGCAATGACTGGGATCCCGGGACTCAGTCCCAGCTCCGAAGCCGGTCCATCCTGCAGATGTCCGACAATGTCTTCCGAAGCGCTGATGGGCGCCAGCGCGTCCCGCATCTCGCTGATCTTCAGCTTGTCCAGCAGATCATAGGCATATTGTTTCGTATAGATGTCCATAAGGGCGGTGGAACCGTCGGTGGCGTCGGTGCCGATGTGCCCTGTCAGCTTGTAGTTCAACCAGTCTTTGCAATGAAATACATGTGCGATCCTTGCATAGTTCTCGGGTTCTTTTTTTTTGAGCCAGGTCAGGATCGCGCCGTTGGCGCCCGGAAAGAGTGCACAAGTGTTCAATCCCAGGCAGATCGGATTGATTTCTTCGTAATCCATCACCGTTCTGGTATCATTCCAGAGGATGGCATTTCGGATCGGTTTTCCCTCTGCGTCCATCATCCAGAGGCCGTCGCCCTGGGCGCTGATTCCCAAGGCCGATATCTGGGTCCACAGTTCCGGTCTGGCACTGCGCAGCTTGATCAGCACCTCTTTAAAAGAGCGCCAAAGCTGTTCCATATCCATCTCGCAGGCCCCGGCGAAAGGCATCAGCACTTCCGCCGGTTCCTCCCGGATCTCGATCAGCTCTCCCCCGTCGGACACGATGGCGGCTTT
>JAAYDG010000069.1 GCA_012729355.1 Clostridiales bacterium | reverse complement strand
GGATCCCGCCCTCTTGATCGTTACTTTTTCCGCTTGTTTCTGCTGTTGCTCTTCGCTTTTTCCGCCGCCTTCGCCGCTTCTCTGCGCGCTTTATTTTTTTTGACGATCGATCGGGGGATCTTTCCGCCTGCTTCTTTGACGGAGCGGGGTCCGGTCACCCGGAATCTGCCTTCGGCCCGTTCCGCAGCCTGAAGTTCCGCTTCGATGGCTGCCAGCTCCGCAGCCTTTTCCTCTTCGAGCCGCAGACGTTCCTCTTCCAGCTTTCGCTGCTTTTTCGCGATTTTCGCCTTTTCTTTTTCCACATAAGCGGTGGCTTCTTCCAGGGAAATGCCCTTGACCTTGGCGATTTTGTAGGGATTCAGGCTTTCTTCCTTGATTTTCCCGGACGTTTCAAAGCTTTCCTTTTCTGCGGACTTCTTCGCGGCCTTGGACGTGGCCGAGAACATGAATACCATCATGACGGCCATGAGACCGAGACTCACTTTGGCATCGGTGGCCGTATTACGGGTCTTGAACGTGGTGGTCATTCCTTCGTCCAGGGTGCCGCCTTCTGCGGAAAGCACGCCCGGAAGGATCTCCACGGTATATTCAGAATCGGACTCCAGCGTCTGCTCCAGGACCAGCCAGAGCTGATCGGGGTACTTCTCTGCGCTGTACATGATTTCAAAGGGCTGATCGGTGCCTTGTGCATCCCGGATCTTGAAAAACGCTTTGTTTGAGTCAATAGCTTTTTCGTCCATCATTTCCTGGCTGAACGTGACTTTGACAGCCATGTTCTGGGGTTGCTTGCCGGTCTCTCCGTCCTTGGGCGTGATGTCCGTAACGGTGAGTCCCGATGCGAAGACTGCAGCGCCGGTATAGACGGCAAGGATCAGGATCATACTGATTAAAGCGGTGATACGTTTCATTCGTGGGGTTCCTCCAATGTGTCGGGTATTATTGTCGCAGCTGCCGGAAAAACTGCCGCATCAACTGCCGGCATTCTTCTTCCAGGATGCCGGCGGAAAGCTCGACCTGATGGTTGAGCCTGGAATCGGTAACCAGATCGTTGACGGAAAAGCAGGCGCCGGCTTTGGGGTCCGGCGTTCCGATGAACAGTCGGGAGATCCGGGATAAGATGACGGCGCCGGCGCACATGGCGCAGGGTTCCACCGTAACGTACAGGTCGCAGCCGTTCAGTCGCCAGCCGCCCAGCGTGTCCGCCGCCTGACGGATGGCCAGGATCTCTGCGTGGGCGGTGGGATCTTTGGCCGTTTCCACCAGGTTGTGGCCTCTGCCGATGATGTTGTCGCCCCGGACGACCACCGCGCCCACGGGGACTTCTCCCCGATCGAATGCCTTCTGTGCTTCTTCCAAAGCGATGCCCATGTAGTACCGGGCCTGATCCATGCCGACCTCTCTGATTTCTGACAAAATGTACTACTCATAATATCATAGCGCTTGTTCATTTTCAACGGTTTTGTGAATTCCCGCAGTTGGGGTTGATATTTGTCGGTCCCGTTGGTAAAATTGGACTGTAGTCGGACGCGGAGGACATCATTTTGATACTGGATATCTGCCTGGGCATCATACTTCTTCTTTCTGTGATCGTCGGATATCGCAAAGGGTTTACGGAAGCTTTTTTACATACGATCGGCTGGATCCTGGCCATCGTATTGGGGTTTGTGTGGACGCCGGCGGTAGCCGCTTTTTTGCGCAGCAACACACCCATGGAAGAAAGCCTTCGAACCATCTTCAACGAGCGTCTTGCCCAAGCCGGAGCCGAAGGCCAGGAGGGGTTGCTCAGCGGGATCCCCGAAATCCTGTCGGATTATTTTTCCGATGCGGTAAGCGTCATCCAGAGCAACACGGTGGAAAATCTGGTCGGCATCATCATGACGATCCTGGCGCTCCTCTGCATCATCCTGGTCATCAAACTGATTTTCTTCCTGATCACCCTGCTCTTCAGCAAGAAAAAGAGGGGCGGGATCATCGCTTTTTCCGACGGGATGCTGGGACTGGCTTTCGGTGCGGTCAAAGGCATGTTGTTCATTTGCATTCTTCTGGCATTCTTTTTGCCCCTGGCCAACTTCTTCCAAAGCGATGTGTTGATCGATCAATTGTACGAGTCTACGTACGCGATTCGGATTTACGACAACAACCCGATATTTCTCTTGACGCAAATCTTTTTCTAATCCATACTTTAAGGAGTCGCACTTTTGACAGACGATAAGCCCCCATAGTTAAACGGATATAACGGAGGTTTCCTAAACCTTTGTTGGTGGTTCGATTCCGCCTGGGGGTGCCACTCAAAGAATGGCAGCTTGTATGGGCTGTCATTTTTACGGGAGACAACATGGATATTTTCAACATCATTACACTGTGTGGCGGATTGGCCTTTTTTCTGTACGGCATGCATGTCATGTCTTCGGGCCTTACGAAGGTGACGGGGGGAAAGCTGGAGCAGACGCTGAAGCGAATGACGTCCAATCCCTTTAAAAGCCTGGTACTCGGCGCCGGGATCACCATTGCCATCCAGAGCTCGTCAGCCATGACCGTCATGCTGGTGGGCTTGGTAAACTCGGGTATCATGCAGCTGGGGCAGACTGTGGGCATCATCATGGGCTCCAACATCGGCACAACGCTCACTGCGTGGATCCTGAGCCTGGCGGGCATCGAAAGCGACAATTTCTTTCTGAAGTTGCTGAAACCGACGAATTTTTCACCCATCGTGGCGCTGATCGGGATCGTGCTGATCATGGTGTCCAAGCGAAGCCGGCGCAAGGATATCGGCGGTATCATGGTCGGATTTGCCGTGCTGATGTACGGGATGCAGCTCATGAGTGAAGCGGTGAGTCCGCTGGGAGACATGCCGGAATTCACATCGATGCTCACGATGTTCAAGAATCCCATACTGGGGGTCCTCGTCGGTGCGGTGTTCACGGGCCTGATCCAGAGCTCCGCAGCATCGGTCGGTATTCTGCAGGCGCTGGCCCTGACCGGGGCCATCTCCTTCGGGATGGCCATTCCCATCATCATGGGACAGAACATCGGCACCTGCGTCACGGCGCTGCTGTCCAGCATCGGCGTCAACCGGTCGGCCAAACGGGTGGCTGCCGTGCACATCTCTTTCAATCTCATCGGAACGATCATCTGTCTTGTTGTATTTTATGGTCTTCACGGCATTCTGCACTTCACCTTTTTCGATGCACCCATCTCGATCCTGGGGATCGCGATCTGTCACAGTGCCTTCAACCTGATCACCACGTTTCTACTGCTGCCTTTTCCGAAACAGTTGGAGCGGCTTGCCATGTTCCTCGTCCGGGAAGACCACGATCAGGACACCTATGCATTTCTGGATGAACGGCTTCTGCAGTCTCCTTCCTTTGCCATCCAGGAGTGCGAAGACCTGGTGATGAAGATGGCGGATATGGCCCATGAAAATGTACTGCGGGCCATTTCGCTGATCTATCACTATCGACAGGAAGCGGCGGATCAAATCGAGGATTTCGAAGACAAATTGGATCAATCGGAAGATAAACTGGGTTCTTTTTTGGTCAAGATCGCTGCGAAGGACCTTTCGGACAACGACAGCCTGTACGTGGGGAAACTGCTTCACGGCATCGGCGATCTGGAGCGGATCGGCGATCATGCGGTGAACATCTTGGGCGTGGCGAAAGAACTGTACGAAAAGGAGATCGTATTTTCGATCGCGGCCAACAAAGAACTGGAAGTGCTGATCAGCGCCATCAAAGAGATCCTGGAGATGACGATGAAAGCCTATAAAGAAGGGGATCACGCTCTGGCGATTCGTGTAGAGCCTCTGGAAGAGGTGATCGACATTATGATCGTGGATATCAAAAAGCGCCACGTGGAGCGACTTCAGACCGGTCAGTGCAATTTGGCGTTCGGGTTTGCCCACGCAGATCTGATCAACAACCTGGAACGGATTTCCGACCACTGTTCCAATCTGGCCATCGCCGTACTCAACATGTCTCTGGGACGTTACGATGCCCACGAGTACACCGAGGCGGTCAAGAGCGGCACCAATCCGGAGTTTGAAACGAATTTCAAAACTTTTTCCGAAAAATACGCCCTGGATATTCTGGACTGCGAAGTGTAATCGATCCGCCGCAGATCCCAGCACTGTGCAAAATAAAAAAGAGAATGCGGCATGCATTCTCTCAAAGTGAAGACAAACCCCGCGATAAAGCGGAGTTTGTCTTTGTTTTGGGTGTGGGTAATAGGAGAGAAAGCATTGAAATGTTGAACTTCCGGGCCGGCACCTCCGCCATCTTTATGGGCGGTATTCATGTGAAGGCCAGGGCAGATAAAAGTAGTTTCCCAAAATCCCGGCAGAAAAGAAAACGGCCAGAAAAGTATTGACTTATTTGCTGCTTCGCAATATCATAAGCGTGTACTTACACATAAAATGCGGTAGATACCACATTTTATGACGAGGTTTTACTAATATTATGATACAATATGCAAAAGCATTGTGAATATGTTGCCGAATGTTGCGTTTCGCCCGAAAATGGACGCGTGTTTGACAAAATTGGATTTCATGGAAGCGTTGGAGATAAAATTGCCACTCCGATCACACGATGTGTTTAGTTTTCACAGGATATGCGGCAGATCATCAAAGAGACCGTTTTGAATGGGAGATACGGGGCCATCCCGATCTTTAATAAAAACTGAGAGAATAAGGAGGACTATTTGATGAAGACGAAGAAATACTTGGCACTGGTCTTGGCAATGATGATGTTCGCATCCTTGCTGACCGGCTGCGGCGGCGGTGGTGCGAGTGACGAAGACACTACTGCTGTCGACACTCTGGTGGTTTATTCTTCCGGCGCTTTCCAGGGTTCCTGGGATCCCAGCAAGAACTCCATCCTTTCGAACAAGCATCTGGAGTATAACACTTATGACAGCCTGCTGAACTATGACGTAGCAGGTGAAATGACCCCCAATATGGCCGAATCCTGGGAGTATCTGGAAGACGGCTACACGCTTCGTATCTATCTGAACGAAGGGATCAAGTTCCATGACGGTTCTGACTGCAACGCAGAGGACGTGGCAGCGTCTTTGGTCTATCTGTCTCGAAAAGATTCTTCTCTCCATGGTGACTTTGGCACCACGCTGGAAGCTGCAGTGGTTGACGATTATACCGTCGATGTTTGGCCCACCGGGAAAGTTGCTTCCGCTTCCCTGTTGACCCTGCTGGCTCATGAAGCCATCCTCTCTGCTGACGACATCGCTGCCGGCACTTTGGACAACACGATGAACGGCACCGGCCCCTATAAGATGGTCAAGTATGAAAACGAGACCTGCTATCTGGAAGCCTTTGCCGATTACTGGAATCCCGAGCGCGCGGCAAAGATCCCCTATGCTGAATACAAGTACGTTGCGGAATCCTCCACCCGTATGGCCGCTCTGCAGGCCGGCGAGGCTCATGTAATCGAGCGTGTTGACATCGAGCAGGTTCCCATTCTGGAAGCTGATGACGCTGTTGTTGTTGACAAGGTCCCCTCCGAGGAACAGCGTTATATTGTCTTCAAAACCACCCAGGGTCCCATGGGCAATGAGTTGCTCCGTCGGGCCATGGCTCACGCCATCGACCGTGAGACCATCGTGAACGACATCCTCCAGGGCTACGGCTATCTGGCAAATTCCTATATGCCTCACGTGAGCAACCTGTATGAGCCCATTGACTACATGCTGGAGTATGATGTTGAAAAGGCAAAGGAACTGCTGGCTGAAGCCGGTTATCCCAACGGCGAGGGCCTGCCCACCATCGAATACATCTCCTCCACAGGCTTGTATCCCAAGTCCAAGGAAATCGCAGAGTTTGTGGCCTCCAGTTGGGAAGCCATCGGCATCGATGTAAATCTGACGGTCGAAGAGACCGCCGCGTGGGAATCCCATCTCTATATGGAAGACTCCTGCCTTGTCACCGATACCGGATGGATGAACATGCACGGCGATTCCAATGCTTACATTTCTGTCCACTACCTGACTCGAGGCCGTGTCAACTTCTCTTCTTACGCTGACATCGACGAGATTTTGGCCAGAGAGTCTCAAGAGACGGATCCTGTTGCCCGTAAGGCAATCGTCACCAACGAACTGCTGCCTCGCCTGGTTGAGACCTGCAGCAACTTCCCCATGTATGATTCCATGATGGTATACGCCAGAGGTGCTAACGTCTCCGGCGTTGAGTATCTGCCCAACTCCAACTTCCGTTTCGCTGACATCTCTTTCGAGTAAGGGAGCGTCAGGCGACAACAGATCGTACATAGCATATACTGTTAAATTCCCTAAGATAGCCCGCAAAGCTGTGCTATGCGGGCTATCTTAGATAATGCGAAAGGAGAATGTGTCCATTACATTTCGGGCACAAAGATCTGCTATGCTGACCATTATCAAACGACTTTTGCAGGGTGTACTGGTCATTTTCCTGGTTTTGACGGTAACATTTTTTCTGCTTCGATTGATTCCCGGCGACCCTGCACGCCTCATTGCCGGAAATGCAGAAGAATCCGTAGTTCAGGAACTTCGCGAGGAAATGGGTTTGACAAAACCCGTGCTTGTGCAGTATAAGGACTATATGCTCAGTCTGTTTACCGGCAATATGGGCTTTTCTTATTTTGCCAAGAATGACGTTGCATACGTTATCGCTAATTCTTACAAACCAACACTTGTGATGATTTCGATCGCGCTGCCGAGCGCGATTATCGTCGGACTGCTTATAGGACTGCTTTGTGCAGTGTTCAGGGAAACCCCATTCGATCGAATCTTGACATCCATTGCCGTTCTCTTCCAGTCGATGCCAAACTACTGGGTGGCAATTATGCTTATTCAGATCGTCGGCGTGAAACTGGGGTGGTTTCCAGCCTCCGGCTATAAAGATCCAAGTCATGCGATTTTACCTGCCCTTGTTCTGGGCCTGCCGTTGACGGGTGTCTTTGCAAGAAGTATCCGCACCAATCTGATCGGTGCGATGCAGCAGGATTTTTCCAAGGCAGCCAAAGCCCGTGGCGTACCGTATCTCAATGTGCTGATGGGCTATTCTTTCCGTGATACTCTGGTGGGCTTCCTAACTCTGGTTGCTTCTCAGCTGGGCTTCATGATGGGTAACTGCCTGCTCATTGAAAATATTTTTGCTTATCCTGGCCTGGGTCTGCAGACCCTGAATGCCATTTTACGCCGCGACTACTTTCTGGTGCAGGGCCTTGTGGCGTTGTTGGCTGCGGTTTTTATTGCCATCAATACGCTGGTGGACATATCATACATGTACCTGGACCCCAGAATCCGTAAAGCGCAAGGAGGTCTGTGATTATGACTGAGAAAGCAGTAAACACAAAGAAAGGCAGCAACTTTGCGACTGGGTTCAAAAGCTTCATGAATTTCTGCAGAAAGAATCCCACCTTTACGATTGGCTTTGTTTTCATGTTGGTCATTGCCTTTATTGCAGTCTTTGCGAAACAGCTGGCTCCGAATGATCCCTATTTGAACACCCCCAAGATCATGCTGATGAAACCTTTTTTTGATTCGCAGTATCCCCTGGGTACCGATACTCTGGGGCGTTGCCTTTTGTCCCGTATGATGTATGGCCTGAACATTTCCTTCACCGTCGGCGTTACTGCGGTGGTCCTGGCTGTTGCTTTGGGCATTTTGATCGGCATTATTTCCGGCATGGACTACCCCGGCCCTTTTGATACGCTCTTGATGCGTGTCGTTGACGTGCAGATGGGCTTTCCCTTTATCGTGTTGGTCATCATATTTGTTTCCCTTCTGGGTTCCTCGGTTCCGGCACTGATCGGCGTTTTGGCGCTGTCTTTTTGGGCGCCGTACGCTCGTAATGTCCGCGGTAGCGTTATGATAGAAAAGAACATGGACTATATTTCCGCTGCCAGACTCATGGGCGCCGGAAACGGTCGAATCGCTGTCCGTTATCTGGGTCGAAATGTGGTGCCCGGTGTTCTGCCGATGGTGCCTATGGATCTGTCCGCAGCCATCGTCCTCGAATCTCTGTTGAGTTATATGGGTTTGGGTGTGCAGCCTCCCGAGATATCCCTGGGTAACATCATGGGTGACGGTAAGAACTACATTGCAACCCACTGGTGGATTACTGCCATGGCCGGTATTGTGATTGTGCTTGTGGCTATCGCCTTGACCCTGATCGGCGACGCACTTCACAAGCAATTTGATCCCAAGTTGAGAAACTGATGAGTGGAGGCAATTATGGAGCAGACAAATCATGACATCCTGTTGGAGGTCAAAGACCTTCGTACCTATTTCCATATGCCGGACGGTGTAACCATTAAGGCTGTGGACGGTGTAAACTTCACGCTGAAAAAAGGCAGGGTGTTGGGTATCATCGGGGAATCCGGTTCCGGCAAGAGCGTCACCTCTCGTGCCATTATGCAGATTGTGGACAGGCCGGGAAAGATCGAGACCGGTGAGATCTACTTCAAGGGCGAAAACCTGTTGGATAAGAGCGAGAAAGAGATGGCGAGTCTGCGCGGATCTCAGATCTCACTGATTTTCCAAGACCCGAACACCTCTTTCAACCCCTACATGACCATAGGCGACCAGCTGCGGCAAGCCTATCGTGTCCATCGAAGGAGCGCCGGCAAGGAGGAATGCGAGGAGGCTGTCCGCGACGCTCTGAAACTGGTGGGTATCAGCAACTGGGAAGAGGTCTGCAAGTGCTACCCCTGCCAATATTCTGCCGGGTTCCGTCAGAGAATCTTCATTGCCATGGCCATGATTTTCAAGCCTGATTTGCTGATTGCGGACGAACCCACCACCAGCCTTGGTATTACCATCCAGGCTGAGATCATTCAGGCATTAAGCGATATCAAAGATCAGGTCGGCAATTCCGTCATCATCATTACCCATGACTTCGGTGTTGTCGCTCAGTTCGCGGATGATATCTTCGTGATGTATGCAGGTCGCTGTGTGGAGTATTCTCCCAAGCGGGATCTGCTGGTGGCTCCCCGCCATCCCTATACGGTTGGTCTGCTGCGTTCCGTGCCTTTGTTGGAAGTCCGCAAGACCAGGCGGCTGAAGTCCATTCCCGGCTTCCCTCCCGATATGGCGCATCCCCCGGAAGGTTGTCCTTTTGCGGTCCGATGCGAGTGGGCGCAGGAGAAGTGCTTCCGGGAGCAGCCCGAGCTGGTTCAAATTTCCGAAGACCGCCTGGTGGCTTGTCACTATCCACTGATGGATTACGAGACGGCGCAGGACACGCGTCTGGATTGAGGAGAAGAGCAATGTCAGAACCTATTTTGAAGGTTGTTAATCTGAAAAAGCATTATCCTATCCGCAAGGGTATGTTTAACAAGCAAGTGGCCACCCGTTATGTCGTAGATGGAGTGGATATTGAGATCATGCCCGGTGAAACTGTTGCTCTGGTCGGTGAGTCCGGTTGCGGCAAGAGTGTTCTGCTTCGTGTCCTTTTGGGCATTGAGGATGCCACCGAAGGTGAAATCTACTACTATGGCAAAAACACCAAGGAGATGAGCAAGCAGGAGAGCCGCAGGATCCGCAAGAAGGTTCAGATGATCTTCCAGGATGCGGCCTCTGCGCTGCACCCCCGGTTTACCGTCATGGAGTCCTTGTCCGAGCCGCTGCTGCTGGGCGGAATGAAGAATAAACGCGAGATCGAAAAACGTGTCTGCGAGACCCTTGAGAAGGTGGGTATGGATGCCAGTTACCGCTTTCGCAGCCCCGGTTCTCTGTCCGGTGGTCAACGTCAGCGTGTTCTGATCGCCCGCTCTCTGGTAGAGCGTCCCGAGTTGATCCTGGCAGACGAGCCGATCTCGGCACTGGACGTCTCCCTGCAGGCACAGGTGCTGAACCTTCTGATGGATCTGCAGG
>JAAYDG010000068.1 GCA_012729355.1 Clostridiales bacterium | reverse complement strand
TGACAAACAGGATCGTCTTGGTTATTTTAGACGTGAGCTCGGGAACCACTTTGATGTACCCCGTGGGGACGTGAACTTCCGTATTCACAGAGCCTCGTACGTATCCTTCCACATTCAAGCCTTCGATTCCGCCGTAGACGTCTCCTTTTACATAGGGCTCCAGGTACAGGATACCGCTGTATTGGGCTGCGGCGTCGGCAGCATTGTCGATGTACAGGGTGCCCCCCATGCCGGTCCCGATAGTGACCCGCCCTTTCGCGCCCAGGTTGATCACAGGAATGACCTTCCCTTTTTCTCTGTACACGGACACATCCCCCCGCACGTAGAATTCCCCGGCGTCCAGGCTCCAATAGCCTACCGCAGGGTCATAAATCATATAGACACGCCCTCCGGTCTCGCCTTCGAGATTATATCCCACGGACACCATCTTCGGCTTTTTCTTGGACTCGCCGTAGGACCCGGCCGCATCAAATGACATATCCATATAAAGCTTGCCGTTGGATACCTTGATGGCGCCGTAGGCCGTATTCATGCCGGGTTGCGTCCCGAAGCTCTGGCTGTGATCCAAAAGAGGCATTCCGTCAAGCCCTTCGATTTGGCCTGCCACGTTGTCCGGCATAAACATATCGGTTTCCGCCAGATACTCTCCATCCACATAAGTCAACCACACGTAAGGATTCGTGGGGGACTCTACCGTGGCGATTTTGCAGTCGACCCAGGGAGAAGTTTCCCCCATGGGATTTACCGCCCGCACGAAAAGCTTGCTGCCCGGATACAAACCCAACGGGTCAAAATCAAACCATGGATCGTAGAATCTCTCGGTCCAGCCGTTATATTGCATCTCGAAATATCCGGGTCGTGTTTCATTCCAGTCCATATCGATATTGAAACGGATGGGCGGCGGGCCCGGCGCTCCCGGGATATCGATGAATGTCCGGTAGTCCTTCCCGTTCGAGCTGATCTCCACCGGCCCTTTCCCGGTTTCCAGCTTCGCCCATATGCGGGATATGCCGGGGCTGGCGGCCCGGACGGGCAAGACAGCGATTTCAGCTGTTGAGGTATGCCAGAAGTTTATTGCATCGGAATCATGGGCCCAACCCTCGGTTCGAATCAGTTTAAGGGAATGAAACCCTGTGGGCAGATCTTTGATCACGTAATAAACGCTTTCCCCCTCCTGCTTCTTGATCCCGTACAGTTTGATCCCATCCACTTCGAACTCAAGATGAGGATAGATGTCCACCCCCTCGCCGGTCAAGGCGTTGACGGGTTGGATCCAAAGATCCTGCTTTTTCCTTTGATCGGCGACATGAACCGTCCTTCGTGCGGTTTTCCCGCTGTCCGGATCGCTTTCGTTCCCGTACGCAAAAACCAGTTCGTAATTCCCCAGGTAGGAAGGATTTTTGTAATCAAAGAGAAAATAGGCTGCCGGAACACCGTTCTGCTGATTTTGGGTGGTGATCGTTCCGATCTCCTTTATTTGCATGCCGTTCTTGTACAGATACACTTGAATGCGCTCATCCGGCAGATAGACCCCTTCATTCTTTATGTATACCGTATAAAGCCGTCTGCCCGGGTATCCGTCCAGGGGGTCGATATATTCATCCTCCCGGATCAGGTTTTGAAGCTTCTCCGGTGTGACGATCACTTCGATGTTCTCCCTATCCAATGACCGGATGCTCACGGGCTGGTTCAGTTCATAGATGATCCCTTTGTTGTCTGTCGCCGTCAGCCTGACAGCATACTCTCCCGTGCGGGTGTACGTATGTTTCGTCTGAAGTCCTGCAGCGGTTTGCCCGTCTCCGAAATCCCATTGGCAGGACACGACCTTGCGGGCGTTCTTTCGGAAGGTCTCCTGCAGCGTCGCCGTGTCAAAAGTGATTTCTTTGTTGATCAGATAGCGCGCAGACGGCTGAACCGTGAAGGAGCCTCCGCCGGACAAATCCAGCTTCCTTCCGGTGGTGAAAGTAACAGTGAGGCCGTCATTTTGATTTCCTTCCCCATCGGTCGCAAGCCCCGCCGGTATCGTAAGCGTATAAGTCTCGTAGGGCTCCAGCCATAAGGACAGGGGCTTGATCTCCACCGTGCTTCCGTTGTATGCGGCAAAAATACCCACATCATTCCCCGCCGAATCTGTCATGCTCAACAAATGTTGATTGGACCCCCTTTGTACCGGGCGATCGAACACCAGACGGATGAGGTCGTTCAACGGAATATCCCAGGCAAAGTTTTTCGGATTCACGCTTTGGATAGAAAGGCTGTCCTCTCCGGTGGTAAAGGAGAACGTATGATCCGAGGTGGCCGGCTCGTGGGGCGCCATTTTCGTTTTTACGAAATCAGCCGGGATCACGACCGTATAGCGGGTATTCGGCGCAAGCGGCGCCAAAGGGATCAAGTCCTGAATGGTGTCGAAATCCCTCAGTTCACCGGTGGCAAAGGCCACCGGTTTCCCGGTTTCATCCGTAATACGGACCTGGCCGGCGGACCGAATGACCGCGTCTTGATAATTCACCTGAATGTGCTGCAAAACAGACACGCCGGTTTCATTTTGCGCCGGGAAGGTCGAAACAACGGTGGGTTTTATGGTATCCGGCGACACCACAAAAGACAGGAGTTGTGTCTCGTTTTGGTTGAGGAACCGATCCTGAACTGCGCCCCCCGGGATCAGCAGCCAATAGATCCTTCCCTTTTCCAGTGTCCAGCCGGGATATTTGAAGGTAACATTGACTTCATTATCTGTCAATTCGAACTGAACGGGGATGGACGGGTATTTTTCGTTCATCAGGGCAATGCTGTTGAAATTACCGCCTTTGATCAGGCCGGAAGCGTCAAATGTAAAGGATATTGCCGTGCTGGCGGGCACATTGACCGCTCCGTCGGCAGGCACGGACGATGCCAGGCCGATGTTCCGGACGATCCGTTCTTCCACGGTATAAACGATGGTCAAATCGTCCGACATGAAATTGCCGGATTTGTCCCTGACCGCTCCTGCGGGGATAAAGATTTCATTTCTGCCCGCAGGCATCAAGCCCGCTGTGTTGATGATCTTCAGTTTATTCCCTTCAAAACGGACCATATAATCATTGGACATCAGGGATCCGTTCAAGGTGATATTCAAATATTTGGGCCAATAGGCGTAGAAACTCGTGCCGTCCTTGTGCATGATATCCTCATCGAAGGTGACGACCGTTTCCTTGGTGTTATAGGCTGCATCCACACTGTTGTGGGCAGGGGCGATGGTCACCGGTACGGGCGGGATAACGTCCCGCAAAGCGATCACGGTATATTCAAACACCTTGACTTCTTGTTGGCTTCCCCTGGTGACGGTAGCGGTCACCGTTACGGATCGGTTGCTTTCTCCGATGCCCGGTCTGCTGACCGCACCGATAATGCTCCCCTCTCCGCCGGCGCTGAGGCGCACAACATCGGTCGCGCTTGATGTATAGGTGATCTCCGATCCGTATAGAGACGCATCGGAAAAGATCAGATTCTCCGTGACGGCATACGGGGACGGGTTCAGACCTAACGTATCGCCCATTCTCAACCTGTCGGCATCTAAGGTTACGGCCTCTTCATCACTTACAGGCATCGCTTTCACGATCACTTCAAATCTTTTTTCTAAGGACTTGTCTCCTCGCGCAATGATTGCCACCAGGGTGACAGGGACATCCCCCCTGGTGAAAGAAGGAGGCGACAGTTGTCCGAGCGTGGCCGGATCGGTCGACAGGAAGCCTTCCGGGGTGCTGCTCCAGCGGATGGTGGTCCCTTCTGCGCCGACAGGTGCCAGCGTCAGCGACGTTTCCACCCGTTGTGCATCCACATTCTCCCCCAAAATTTCTTCGTATGTAAGCAAATCCCATGTTTTTGATACGGCTTCCTGATCCGTGGAAGCCAATGCGGGCACTGTGATATCGAATTCTTTTGTCCTGGAAGATTCTCCTCTCGTTATGATGGCCGTAAGCTTTGCAGTCGCATTCCCTTCCGAAAACATCGGCTGTATTACCGTCCCGTCCACATCGATCACCGCAAGGTGATCGGATGTCCATCGGATCTCGGTAGAATAAACTCCTGCCGTATGCAGCAAGAGATCAGCTGTTACTTGGGTCGAGGCTGAATTCAGCCCTTTAATGACATCCCAGGTGAGCCAATGCAGCGCTTCGCCCACCGCCTGTTCATCGGTAGGGTCAGTTTCTTTGACTGTACATGTGAATATTTTTGTGACGGATTCCGTCCCTATTGCGATCGTTGCCGTCAGCGTCACCACAGCATCTCCCGCAAGAAAGGCAGGGCGCGCAACAACACCGGTTTGAGCGATCACGCCGGGATGGCTGGAGACCCAGCTGATGCCGCTTCCGTGAAGTCCCGCTTCCGGTAAAGAAAGGTCGGTCATGACATTCTGGAAATCCGAGTTTCCGTTCAACAGATCCGCTGCGTCCAAAGCGTCATAAGCTTCCCACACCCGATCGGTGTCGGTAGCGTCTAACGGGATGACGGTAGCCGAAAAGGTTTTCGTTTCGCTTTCTTCGCCCATGAAGACGGTCGCCGACAAAGCAACGATGACCGGCTCCCCGGGATAGGCAGGTCTGTTGACCGTACCGTTGGTCGAAATGACATCGCCCGGACTGGATGCCCACAGAATACTGCTTCCGTTTTCTCCGATGTCCGGCATGAATAGCGTTGAAACGACTTCGTCCCAGGCGGCGTTGCCGTTCAAGATTTTTGTATCGGTAAGCCATGCACCATCTAGGGCCACCATGTCTGCGTCAGGGATCTTGACGGTAATCGTAAACAGCTTATCCCGGGCCGCCGTCCCATTGCTGATGTGGGCGGTCAGGATCACCGTCTGGTCTCCTTGCGCGGCAGTTGGCCTGGCAACAGTCCCGGCAGAGGTTACAAAAGTCTCATTAGCACTTGACCAGCTGATGGTGCTTCCGTTCTCTCCTTCTGTCGGCAAAGAAAGATTTCCTCTGACAAAATCAAGTGCGGTGTTCCCATTGAGCAGCCGGTCTTCTGTCAGTAAATCAAAATCCTTCGTTAATTTCGCTTCATCCGTTACGATCAGAAAAGCCTGTGTTTCTGCATAGGCACCCCCCTGCGCCGTCGCTCTTACGGTAGCTGTCCCGGAGGTGGGAGACGTCAGGATCACCGTTGCGCAGCCATTCGCATCCGTGATTGCGGAAGAGGATCCCAATGCGCCGAAATCGGTGCTGAAAGCGATGGGGACGCCTCCTGCCGGGGCTCCTGCCGAATCCCTTATCACAGCAGAGATGCCGGATGCATATGTGCTTTCGCTGTCCATCGTCTCAGCGGATAGACTTACAGTTGATGCATCCTTATAGAGATTTTGAACGGAATAAGGAAGGTCGTACTCGATGGGGAAGGGATCGTTCTTGAAGCTCCATTCATAAATGCTGGCGTGGATGGTGAACGCATCTACCCCATGTCCGGTAAAGCCTGCATAAACATCCCGAATATTGTTCCCGGCAGGGGTTTGGAAGATTCCAGACAGATCCAGATCGACTGAAATAAGAGGAGCGGCTGGATCGGCCAGACCCTCCATGATTTGGTAGATTTCAAGTTTTTTTGCCGTTCCATCGTATTGTATCCATACCTTGGATCGTTGGTTCGCGGAAAATTCCCGGGTTCCGTCTTCTCTCGATACCGCAGCAGGCGCTATCGCAATAGGATCCTGATATTGACCATTGGTATAGACAGCGATGTGATGTTCGGCATCGGTTCCCTGATATTCCCAGGCGGCTGATTCGCTGTCTCTTTTTGTGTCAAACTCGATACTGAGACTTGGAGACACATCGACGGTCCCCATGGAGCCGAAGGCCCCCGAACCAAGAGCCGCATTGGAATCCGCCTGCAAAGTGAAGGTGAACCCCTCGTCATAGGCTTGATAGACAGAGTTAATATCAAAAAGAAAATACGTGCTGAAGGACCGATCATCGGCAAGCTGGATCTTGTTGCCGGTAAAGACGCTCCCGGCCGTTTCGCTGCTGCAATTAAGAGAAAATAGATGTGGATTGGACATGTACACAACGCCCGGCTCCGCAGATCCGTTGTAGCGAAGGACCCCTGATGTGTTGTCGATATCCGCGTAATCCAGCTGCATACCAAGGCTTCCAAACACCGGCGCTACGGATACATCAAAAGCTGCTATATCACTGGCTGTCCCTTTCGCGATCGTGGCGGTCAGAACAGCATCATAGGAAGAAACACCTGTATAAGCCGGTCTGTTCACCGCTCCTTCCGCATCGATCAAATCCGGATGGCTGGAGGACCAAACGATGCTGCTGCCGCCGGAGCCGCTTGCGGGAAGCTCCAGATCCTCCTGGATCCAGCCGAGAAACAGGCCCCACATATATTCGTCGGTCAACCACGCTTTATCCGACGCAACAGCTTCCGCATCGGAGAGAACGGGCTCTTCGGCAGCGTATACCTGCGTGGACCCGCCCGAACCTGCAAAATGAACGGGCAGCACACCAAAAACCATCGTGACTGCGATGACGATACTGATGGCTCTTCTATGTTTATTTTCCATGATTTCTCCATTGGGGACGACTGGAAAGACGACTGTCAGAGAAATAAAATGTATGGTATAATGGCCTCGAAAATTAAGATGACCGCGGTCATTTACCACGTTCATTATACCCTAATCACTCATAATCAGTCAATGAGCGGAGCGATATGAAAAATAGTAAGAATACAAATAAAAGAGAACTGAAAGCTGCCGAAACGAAGAAGAAAATCTACGAATCCGCCCGGCAATTGGCCTTGGCCCACGGAATCGATAATGTGAGCGTGGATTCCATCGTAAAAGCCGCCGGGGTGTCAAAAGGCTCCTTTTACGTGCACTTCCGGTCCAAAGATGCGCTTACCGCCGACTTCGTGAATGAATATACGAGGAAGGCAGACTTGGATTATCGATCATTTCTGTCGGCGCTTCCCGACGATATCTCTGCATATGATGTTCTCATTCTGTTGGCAGGGGAAATTTCCGACTTTATCGATACAACGATCGGACTGGAGAACATGAAGGTTCTCTACAAGGCGCACTTGACAAAAACGATCGATACGACTACCGCAATGAGCTATAACAGGGAGCTCTACAAACTGTTTACCGAAGTGTTGGAACGGGGCGTCCGGCAGGGAGAACTGAGAGACGATTTGCCTGTCGATGTTCTTGCGAAGCATTTGATCATGGCCATCCGAGGCCTTACCTTTGAATGGTGCATCCGGCATCCGGATTACGATTTGAAGGAGCAGGTCCAGGACTATTTTGCGATACTGATCGACGGCTTGAAAAAATAGGAGTCTTCCTGTGGAACTTCTGTCTGAAACGAACGTCTAATGTGTATCTGAATCAATACATGGGAGGAGATGAAATCATGAATAAAAGTATGTTATACCCTGGGCTTGCCATCATGCTGGTTGCCGGTCTTGTGGCGGGATCTTTCTTTGGAGGTGCCGATCCGGTATCGGCCCTGGATCAGGACAGCCCCGTCCATTCCATTTCCGTACAAGGAACCGCAAGCATCACTACGGTCCCGACCGTAGCCTATTTGACCATGGGCGTGGAGACCTTCCATAAAGATGCCTCTGTTGCGCAAAGCGAGAATGCCTCGAAGATGGATGCCGTTTATAAATCCTTGGCAGCCATCGGGATCTCTAAAACAACTATCAAAACGGTGTCGTACACGATTAATCCAAGATATGACTATAAAAACGAAACAAGCACGCTGATTGGATACGATGTCAGCAATATGGTCGAAGTGACTGTTTCAGACATGGCCAAAGTGAGCAAAGCGATCGATGTCACAGTAAAACAAGGAGTCAATAAATCCAACTCCATACAATTTGGAATAACCGACGCAGAGAGAGAAGCACTGTATACACAGGCCCTTGAAAAAGCTGTGAAGAATGCCGAAACAAAGGCCAGGGCGCTGGCCAAAGCGGCAGGCGTTGCAATCGGCAAACCTTCGCAGATCATAGAAAATTCGAACTCGACCGTTCCGCCGATCTATGGTCTGGGTTATGAAAGAGCAGCTGTACAAGATCTCTCAGTTTCAACACCGGTCTCCGGCGGTGAACTGAAAGTCGAAGCGAGCATCAACGTGATGTACAACTACTAGACCCCCATATCCATGATCTCCGCGCCCGGGGGAAGCTGGAACATCGCATCGTCTACATTTCCAACGGTAAAGTTGAGAAATTCCACCACGATGGTGTCGGATCCGCTGGTGGTTTCGATCCGCAGCGGCATTCCGGCTTCCTCCCAGATCCACATTTTCCCCTTGCCGCCTTCATAATCCGTTTCGTATACCAGGCATTCCTTGCCGTCAAAGGTCTCTCGTTTTGTGAACAACATGCTGTCGGCATCGGATTCGCTGATATAATCCTGAGGAGATGTGGTGTCCATGTCCGCTTGATCCAGGGGCATCTGCACCGCATAGTTCACTTCGGGATGGTACACATACATAAATCCTTCATCTTTATTCATGATGGATAGTATGGGTTCTCCCCCTGCCGGATTGTCCATTTCCGAGCGCATGTTGCCCCCTTTGACCCACATTTTATGCGTGATTTTTTCCCCGTTGGGCATGGTCAACACATAGTCGTAGGAAAACCCTTCTACGCTCATGCCTTTGGCCAGCAGTTCTTCCGCCGATACTTCTTCCTCCGATGCGGACGGATCCTCCTCTTGGTCTTCCGGACTTTCTTCCGTGGCAGCGCCTCCACATCCTACAAGCGCGATGCACAGCAAAATAACGAACAGTATGACAGGTAAGCGGTTTTTCAGGAATCGGTTCATTGAAGTTCCCTCCTTTCAGCGTGACATTCGTTTATCGTTAAGATCGG
>JAAYDG010000067.1 GCA_012729355.1 Clostridiales bacterium | reverse complement strand
GTCGGATTTTGCCAAATCCTTTTTTATGACGCACAAAGCGTTCTTCATCGCCTTGATCTACGGAGGTGTGATCCTGGCGGGTACCACCGGTGTGGCCGGCGCTGTGGAAGCATTGCTCTACAATGATATGAGCAGCAAGGTCTACATGTATATCAGTACGCTGGTCGGATTGGTGGCTTTTACGATATTCGTGGGTTATTTCCCGGATTTTCACAAAGGAGAAGCTGATGAGGACCGGGAAACGGCGCAGAAACAACCCAGGTTCATTGAGATCCTTCTGGGTTCTATTTTGGTTCCCATCGTCCTCGCACTTACAGTGGTGCTGTTGATCTGGGCAGTCAAAACCATTGCCGGAGGACAGGATGCCGCCTTCTATAGGTTGTACCGTATCGCTGCAGCCTACACGCTGGGAGGCATCTGGCTCCATATCATGGTAACACACTACGAAACAGGGATCGCGAAATTCTACAAGCGGATCTATCCGGTTGCGGCGCTGGTCATCCTGGTATTTGAAGCCTGGGCGCTGGCAACTCAGTTGAGCGTTTCCGGATTGAAATTCACGGAATATATCTTTGCCATGATCTGGATTCTGGCAGCTGTGTCCGCGATCCTGCTGTTGATCCAAAAAGAAAAAGCCCACCGAATGATCGTGATCGTTGCATCCGTCCTGGCTGTCTGCTACGTGCTTCCCGTTTTGGGATACAATGCGCTGCCGGTGACGGCTCAGACCAATCGGCTGGAGAAGCTGCTCGTCTCCCAGGAAATGTTCGTGGAGGATCAGATCGTGCCGGCTGTCGCAGAACCGGAACTTGAAGTCCGGCAGAAGATCACGGATGCTGTGGAATATTTGGCCTATGCCAACGATGCAAAGCTCCCGGAATGGTTTGACAAAGCCATTGCACAGCCGATCAATTTTAAGTCGGCAATGGGTTTTGAACAGGCCTGGCCGGAGCGGGATGATTACTATGGCGGCGGAGGAGACTACTTGTCAACCATTCTGTACCTTGAATCAAGCCCCATCGACATCAGCGAATATCGCTGGGTCGTGAATCCACAGGAAGAATATCAGAAGACCCAGCGTGCTGTCACGCTGTCCGGCGAAAAGGGCACCTACGAGATCTACTGGGACAACATGTCTCCCGGCGGGATTCCTATCTTTCGTATTACGCAGGGTGAAGTCATCCTGCTCGAAGAAGATATGGGTGACTTTATCGATGGCATCGGTAATAAATATCCACCGTCACAGCCCAAGCCCATCGAAGCCGGGATCGAGGATATGAGTATCCCGTTCCGTACCCCTGAACTTTCGGGAATCATCGTCATTCGGAATGCAGAGATCCATCTGGATCCCAAGGTAGACGCGATCAACTATTGGATCTATCCGGAAGCGATCTATTTGAAAGAAGAAGCGGCAACGAATTCTTCCGAATGAGCTGACTATGGATCTGTAAAAGGCAACGCACCTAAGGGGACGTTGCCTTTTTTGCGGAAGTCGATCCGGGAGCAATCCGCAGATCCATCCGGCGGAGTTGTAAACAACCGGAGAAAAGTGTATAAATAAACCAGAGGCAACAGGCATGAAAATAGCGGCCACCAACAGCGTGGCCGAATCAGAGAGGAGTCGAACATGGTATGATGACACATGCAGGGACCATGACTGTAGAGACTGCCAGACTGCTGCTGCGAAAGTTCGCTTACAGCGACGACGAGTCGATGCTGAAGAACTGGGTGGCGGACGAAAAAGTGCAATCCATGTATGCGGAGCCGACTTATACGACGAAAGAATCGGTTCGAGGCTTGCTGGACAAGTATATCAGTGGGTACGAGAATCCGAATTACTATCGGTGGGCGATCTTTGAAAAAGACGGAGCAGAATGCATCGGACAAATCGCTTACTTCCTGATAGACGACAAAAACCATTTCGGTGAGATCGAATACTGTATCGGAGAGGTCTTTCAGCGGAAAGGATATGCCACGGAAGCGACCAAAGCGGCCATCGCCTACGGATTCGATCAGGTAGGGCTTCACAAAGTCCAGATTTCGCATATGTCCAACAACATTCCCTCCAGAAAGGTGATCGAGAAATGCGGATTCTGTTATGAAGGGACTCAAAGGGATTATTTCTATATGGACGGGCAATACGTGGATCGGCTTTTCTACTCTATTTTGGAAGAGGAATACCGGAGGTAGAAAAATGAGCGTAGTGATCGTCTATGATTCCGTTTTCGGCAATACAGAAAAAATCGCCGAGTTTATTGCAGAAGTATTTCGACAGAAGCACGAGGTTCATTTATTAC
Organism: Clostridiales bacterium; assembly: GCA_012729355.1. Taxonomy (GTDB): domain Bacteria; phylum Bacillota; class Clostridia; order Peptostreptococcales; family Anaerovoracaceae; genus UBA10908. Next base: position 988 of record JAAYDG010000067.1, on the reverse strand, counting down.
ATGTGTCTGAGTTGAATGCAGATGTAATGAAGAATGCCGAGCTATTCATTGCAGGATCTCCTACCCGCGCTTTTGCCCCGACAAAAAACATGGTAAAAGCACTCAAGAATCTGAAGACCAATGACCAAAAACATCTTTACGGTGCTGTTTTCGACACACGGATGGATATTCAGAATTCTAATATCAAGATTCTTAAATTCCTCGAAAAGCGAAAGGGATATGCCGCTGACACGATGGAGAAAATACTGAAAGAAAAGGGCATCCCTTTTATTTGCGGACATGAGGGGTTCTTTGTGACAGAGTCCGAAGGCCCGTTGATGGAAGGAGAAACTCAAAGAGCAAAGACATGGGCCGGTAAGATCGAAGCGGAGATGTGCAAAAATGAGTTTATTGAATAAAGAAATCCGGGAATATCGGGAGCAACTGCGAAAAGGACACATTCAAAAAGCATATAAGGGGATCATGACTTTTATGTCGGCCCTAAAGTCCCATATGGAGAATGTTGATCCGGCATACTTCTCAAGCGCTCTTTATTTCGGGTATATGGATATGACCTATTTTGCCTTTACATCGCCTGCGCTAAAAGAGAAGAAACTTAAGATCGCAATCGTCTACCTGCACGAAGCGGGACGGTTCGAAGTCTGGCTGGGCGGCAGCAATCGAAAGATCCAGGCGGAATGGATCGAGAAACTCAAAGGAAAAGACATCGGCAATTACAAGCTTTCCCAGATCCAGCCCGGTGTGGATTCCATCCTTGAGGCCATTCTGACCGAAGCGCCTGATTTTGATGATCCTGAACGATTGAAAGATGATCTTACCAAGAAAACGCTGGTGTTTATCGCTGATGTAGCGGCTATAGTGATCTAGTCGGCAAGACGTGCAACAAAGGTGGATTTGATGATGAGAGAAGAAATGATCGCTCCCTGCGGGATGAACTGCAGTCTGTGCATTGCCTATCTGTTTCGGGAGAAAGATCTGAATAAGCGGG
>JAAYDG010000011.1 GCA_012729355.1 Clostridiales bacterium | reverse complement strand
ACTTGTAGGGGCTGGCCGTGGCGGTGATGACCGCAGGCGTATCGTCCCCCGTTTCCGCCAAATAGTCCTGATAGACTTTGTATGCGGCCGCCGTGTGGGTATCCATCAGATAGCCCTGCTCCCGGTAGAAGGAACCGATGGCCGCCTCGATCTCTTCTTCTGTGGCAAACCCCCCATAGAACCGGTTCAAACCTTCTTTCGTCTTTCCGCCCACCTGATAGCGCTGCTCGTTCTGCAGCGCCTGCATCCAGGCATTCACCGCAGCGCCGTCTCCGCCGGAAAGATCGTAGAGCAGCCTTTCCAGATTGCTGGATACGATAATATCCATCGAAGGCGCATTGGTCGTATACAGCGGCCGGCGCGCGTCGTACACGCCGGTCCGGAAAAAGTCCGAAAGCACATTGTTGCGGTTGGAAGCACACAGGTAGCGACGGACGGGAACACCCATCTTCTCTGCATAGTATCCGGACAACAGGTTGCCGAAATTGCCCGAAGGCACCACGAGATTCACAGGGTCTCCGGCTTTGACCGCGCCGCTTTCCACCATGCGGGCATAGGCCCAGACATAATAAGCGACCTGGGGGAGAAGGCGTCCGATGTTGATGGAATTGGCCGCCGTCAGCTTATACCCCTTCGCCAAAGCCTCCGCCGCAAAATTTTCGTCGTTCAGGATCTGCTTGACACCCCGCTGGGCATCGTCGAAATTGCCCTCGATCCCCGCCACATGGGTGTTGCTTCCTTCTGCGGTCCGCATCTGCTGCTTTTGGACCGGGCTGACCCCTTCTTCCGGGAAAAAGACGATCACTTCGGTCCCGGGAACATCTTCAAAGCCTTTCAGTGCCGCAATACCGGTATCCCCGGAAGTGGCAGCCAGAATGGCGATCTTCTTGTCCTCTTTTTCCTTGCGGATCGATGCAGTGAGTAAATAGGGCAGCAAAGACAATGCCATATCTTTAAATGCCGCCGTTTTGCCGTGATAGAGCTCCAGAAAATGGACGTTGCCGGCCCGGACCAGCGGCGCGACCCGGGGGTGTTCGAAAGTCTCTCCGTAGGCCCTTCCTGTGTACTCTGCCAGCTCTTCTTGTGTAAAATCCGGCAAGAAGCAAGACAAGACAAGCTGTGCCACCTCTTTGTATTCCAAGCTTACCAACTCCGTCCAGCTTTCTTTCAGTCGGGGAAAGCCCTCGGGCACATACAACCCCCGATCCTCGGCGATTCCTTTGATAATGGCCCGGGTTGCGCCGGTTTTCTCCGCCCGGCCTCTTGTGCTGATATATTTCATACGCGATGGTTCCTTTCGTTTCGGGATGCTTCTTTAATCGAACAGTCCGTGGGCTTCTGCGATCCGTCTGCGCACAGTTTGAGCGCCCATGATCTGCTGGATGGTCCACAGATCCGGAGAACTGGACCGGCCGGTGACGGCAATACGGATCACGTTCCTCACATGGCCCACGTGGCCCTTATACTGTTCGGGATTCTTCTTGTAGTCCTTCGGCTTGACGGCATAGCCCAGATCCGCGGTGATCCGGCGGATCTTTCCGAACCAGGTCTCGTTGTCGTCTGCTTCGTCGTAGGACGCCAGATACCTGCGCAGGATCTCCTTGATGTCTCCGGGGCTGCACTCACTGGGGAAGTCATCCCGGATCATAAAGTGCTCGTCGAAGAAATAGCTGATAAATTCGAAAATCTGCCGCCCGTACACCAGATCTTTCCTGGGCTTCGGGCCGCCCCGGTCGATATCGAAGATCTTCAACAGCTTATCGCTGTTGTCCGCCATAAGCCCCGCCAGGCTCGGCTGGTATTCGCCGGCCCACCGGAGCATAAAGGCCAGGATCTCTTCCGCAGT
>JAAYDG010000010.1 GCA_012729355.1 Clostridiales bacterium | reverse complement strand
GTTTGTACAAGTCTCCGAAGATTACTTAAAATCCTCTTTGACTCAATTTCTACACTATGATGTTTTCAAGGTTCTCTGCTCTTTCTCAGAGCGGATCCGCTTTTGAGCGGAACGTTTTTATTATAGGGGGCGGGTAGTGCAATGTCAACCGTTTTTTCTAAATAATTTCATGATTTTTCCCGGAACCTGCTCCGATCCGCCCAATTGATATTCTTTTCCGCATGTGGTAAAATATAGTATACCACGAAAGGGGGTCAGGTTCCCGAAAAGGGATCAATAAGAAGCGCCAGCGCTTGCCCAAACCGGCAAGACGACGAGGACGGGGGAGAATCGAAGTATTCGGCGGATGCCCCCGGGGTTCAATCGGGAATCCTTACACGACTTACAAATCTCCGGAGCGATCCGGTGGACAAAAGGTCGGCTGCAGGAAGTTTACATCACAGTAATTTCACAGTAGCACAGGGTTCTTTTTGTTTGCAAAAAGTTCTGTGTTATGTATTGTTTATAAAAAGGAGACAACAAGCTATGTGCGGAGTAATGGGATATATAGGCGATGAAAATGCCCAGGATATTATCATCGAAGGATTGAGAAAACTGGAATACAGAGGATACGATTCGGCCGGGATCGTCATGGTCCAGGACGGGAAACTGGTGGTCCACAAGAAAAAAGGACGATTGGCGAATCTGGAAAAAGAACTGGAAAAGCATCCGAATGAAAGCCACATCGGCATCGGGCACACCCGTTGGGCCACCCACGGAGCGCCGTCCGATGTGAATGCGCATCCCCACACCTCCATGAGCGGGGATGTGGCACTGATCCACAACGGGATCATCGAAAACTACCTTGAAATAAAGGAGTGGCTTCAACGGGAGCACGGCAGCGTGTTTCAGTCGGAAACAGACACCGAAGTCGTGGCGCATCTGATCAGCGTGCTGTACAACGGGGATCTGCTGGATACCTGTTTTCGGGCCGTGGAAAAAATGCGCGGTGCGTATGCGCTGGGCATTCTACACGAAAATGAGCCCGATAAGCTGATCGCCATACGAAAAGACAGCCCTCTTGTTATTGGTCTGGGAGAAGGAAGCAATTACATCGCTTCGGACATCCCGGCCCTGTTGAAGCATACCAAAGATGTGTTGCTCATCGAAAACAACGAGATCGTGGTGATCACCAAGAAAAGTGTCACGGTGTACGACGGGCAGCGCAACGTGGTGGAGCGGGCGCCTTATCACGTCACCTGGGATGCGGCTACAGCGGAAAAAGAAGGCTACGACCACTTTATGCTCAAAGAGATCCACGAACAGCCCAAGGGCATCCGGGATACGCTGGTTTCCCGGCTGGACGCTCAAGGCAACGTTAAACTGGACGGCATCCGACTCACGAAAGAAGACCTGGAAAGACTGGATCGTATTTATATCGTCGCTTGCGGTACGGCTTATCACGCCGGACTGGTGGGCAAGTACGCCATCGAGCGACTGGCGAAGATCCCCGTGGAAGTGGATGTCGCCTCGGAATTTCGCTATCGGGATCCTTTTGTGAGCGACCGAACGCTCTTTATCGCTGTCACGCAGTCCGGGGAGACCCTGGATACGCTGGCAGCGCTCCGGGAAGCCAAGAACAGAGGCGCCCGGGTTCTTTCCGTCGTCAATGTAGTGGGCAGTTCCATTGCCCGGGAATCCGACGATGTGTTCTATACCTGGGCCGGTCCGGAGATTGCAGTGGCGTCCACCAAAGCCTACACCACCCAGTTGATGTGCCTTTATTTGCTGGCCATTCACATGGGGCGTACATTGAGGACCATTTCCGACGAAGCTTACGCGCTGTACATCAAAGAGCTGACCGCCATGCCCGACCGGATCTCCGGGATCCTGAAGCAGGAAAATGCCATTGCAGCTATTGCCGATGGGCTCCACCGCAAGAGAGATATCTTTTTCATCGGCAGAGGTCTGGACAGTGCCGTCGCCTACGAAGGATCCCTCAAGCTGAAGGAAATCTCTTATATCAATTCTCTGGCCATCGCCGCCGGCGAGCTGAAGCACGGCACCATCGCCCTGATCGACGATGATGTGCCCGTGATCGCCCTGGCCAATCAGGATGCGCTTTTCGAGAAGATGCTTTCCAATATCCAGGAAGTAAAAGCCCGGGGCGCCCGGGTGATCGGTATGGCCAAAGCGCACAACAAAGCCATTGAACAGGCTGCGGATCAAACCCTGTGGATCCCCGACTGCGAGGATATTTTCACCCCCCTTCTCTCGGTGGTCCCGCTGCAGATCCTGGCCTATTACGTAGCGAAGCTGAAAGGATTTGATATCGACAAGCCCAAAAATCTGGCCAAGAGCGTGACGGTGGAATAAACAAAGAAATCTTATAACAGCAAATTGATGATCTGAGAGGCCAGCACGATGCAGATCAATGCGATGGGATAGGTGGCCGCATAGGCGGCGGCGATCAGATCGGTTCCCGCTACGGCGATCAGACTGCCCAACGCAGGTGTACTGGTCATCCCGCCGCAGATCGTCCCCAGCGCGGTAAAGGGCATCAGCCTGAACACCTTTAATGCGATCACGAAGCCGACGATCATGGGAATGAGGGTCATGGCCACGCCGATCAAAAACAGGTTGACACCATAGGTCCTGAGCACTTCCACAAAGCCGTTTCCGGCAGTACAGCCCGCACCGGCCAGGAACAGAACCATGCCAAATTCGCGCAGGGTGGTAAGTGTGGCTTTGGGCACTTCCAGCGTGATCCGACCAAACCGGCCAAAGTGTCCGGCGATCAGACCGGATAAGAGCGGACCGCCGGACAAGCCCAAACTGAACGATGTGCCGCCCGGCAGAGGGATGTTCACATTTCCCAGGGCAATTCCCAGAAATACGGCCAGGGAAAACGCCGCAAGACCGAAGGGGTCCATCTGTATGATCTTATGGTTGTCATCGCCGCCCGGCTTCGTGCTTCGCTGGGAGGACTGCAACATCTCCAGCTCCTGTCCGATATTGCAACGGATCATCCTGGGGATCAGCTGTACAAAAAGGACTACGCCCAAAACGCCAAAGGGATAGGCAATGCCGTATCCCACAGAGGCAACGGCGTCGCCGCCGGCTTCCAGCGCAGCCGCCAAACCCGGTGTGCTGGTGAGGGCGCCGCACAGGAGGCCGGTGCCTAAAGCAGCGGGAATGTCGAACAGCAAGATGGCCGCTATGCAGACAAGGGCGCCGGTGAAAATAATCAGAAAGCCGATCCCGATATAGGCAAAGGCTTTCTTTTGAAAATTTCGAAAGAATACGGGGCCTGCGATGTAGCCGACTGCCGTCACGAAACAAATCAGGCCCAGATTCTGTATTTCTTTTGGAAGAGTAACGCCCCAATGACCGAATACCAAAGCAACGAGTATGATTCCCGATGAACCCAGATTCACCCCTTTGACGGTGATCCGTCCCAGCAGATACCCCAGGGTCATGATCAGGAATAGAATCGCAATTGTATTCATAAATGTTTGTTACTCCTTGAGCAGCTCCAGTGCATCTTCCACGATCTGCCTGCGCCGGGTCAGCTCCTTCTCTTCTGTCAATTCCGGATCGCCCGTCGGATAGGGGATCGCCTGGGCGCCCGAGATCCGGGCTGCGCCGACGGTGACGGAAATCGGTGTGACCGTGCAGACGTGTGCTGCCGGAATACCTGCTTTTTCGAATTGTTTGACGATCGTTGCACCGCAACGTGTACAGGTTCCTCAGGTGGAGGTCAGAAGCACGGCCTCCACACCGTCTGCCTTCAGCTGGCGAACCATCTCATCGCCCATGCGGGTGGCATCGGCCACCGAAGTAGAGTTGCCGGTAGTGCTGCACAGGTAAGGATACACCTCGCCGATGATCCCTTCTTTCTCCAATTCCTTCATGGTATTGTACGGAGCAACCCGGTTGGGATCGTCGTTGGCATACACGGGATCATAACCGGCGTGGACAGATTCCCATGCGCCGGCGTCCAAACGCGTCATACCGCTCAGATCGTACCGGCCCCAGACCTTCGCCGTAGCGGCGGGAATGTGATCCGGATTCCCCTTGGGTACGATACCGCCGGAGGTGAGAAGCGCCACTTTCGCCTTCCGCAGATCTTTGACAGGAGTCGAAGGCTGTACCTTATCGTACATGGAGATCTCCAGCTCCGTCTCAAAAGGCTCTCCTTTGATTTTCGCCATGAGCATATCCACGGCGCGGACCGCTCCGTTCTTCTCCGCAAACACGTTGATCCTGCGCCCCTTGGGGAAGTATCCTTCTTCTTTGGGCAGGCCGACGGGTTCCCCGGCCAACAGCTTGTTGGCGAAATCCGCCATCCGCTTGGCGTCCTTGGTCATGGAAGCCGCGGATTTCCCGGCCTGCATGATATAGATGCTCTTCCGGTACATTTCCAGCGCCGGATTTTCTTCGTACATGGCCGTCAGACTCAGCACGCCCAGCTGCTCCTGAACAAACGTACAGGCATCGGCGCAGGCGATCCCGAATCGACCGGCATTGAAAGCGGGTCCTGCCAGCAGCATATCCGGCTGATAGGCTTCGACCTGCTTGCGGATGAAGGCCCGGCAAATCTCCATATTTTCCGCATAATAGTTGTCTCCGCAGAGGATCGTGGCCACAATTTTTGCGTCTTTGAGTTGCGGAACAAAAGCATTCGCATTCCCTTTCGGCCCTTCGTGGACCTGAGGCTCGGTATAGGCCGCTTCTTCTCCGCCGATCTGTCCGAAGAACTGATTGGTGTAAAATAAAACTTTTTTCATCTTCTGAATCCTCTCTATACCGTTACCGCTGTAAGAAGCGTATTCCCTTGCAGGTTGTGGCTTCCCATGATTCCGTGTATTTCCACCAGCAGCGTGCCGTCGGGCTTGATGGAATCCACGTTGCCGCCGGTGACACGTTCGATATCTTCCAGCTTGCCGATGACCCGGTCGACCTTCGGCAACAGGATCGTGGCATTGCTGTTTCCTGTGGTGACGATGGCATCGGCCTCTTTGACCATATCCGGCAGGGACTCGGACATGCCGTCGGTCCCGGCGTCTTCGTTGGTGACGATGACCGTTTTAATGCCCTTTTCTTCGATGTTTTTACAGGCCATCATCAGATCCGTCGTCGGGTTGCCGAAACCCTCCTGTGTAATGATCGCTGCCTCGACGCCCAGCGATTCCACCAGCTCGGCGACCAGCATGGCGCCTCGGTATTTCTCTTTGAGTGTCACCATCATGGGATTCAATACCAGTCCCACAAAATTGAATTCCTTGCCGTGACGGCGGAACAGCTCGTCGATCACCGCGTTGTTCAGATGATGGAACGTGGTGGTCTTGGAACCCGGCGACACACAGTTGCCGCTCACCAGGGCACCGTCCATGAATTCCAGAGGAGAAACCATGGTAGGCACCAGTTTTTTCGTGTCCCGTCCGTAAAAATAGGTGTCGTGCAACAATCCCTGAGACATGCAGTTGCAGACATAGGCCACTTTGGGAAGCTCCGGATACATCGCATACCGTTCTCCGATCGAGGGCCATTCATAGACCGTTTTCTCGTACTCTTGACAGTCAAGAGCGATCTGACCGATATAGTTGGCCGCCTTGACGCCGGCGACCCGGACCACTTCCTCGTGCTCGTGGGGATTGACATCGTCGTGCTTGTCGATGATCATCACGATATTGATATACTTGGAAAAAATCGTGAAATCCGCACCGGGCCCGGTCATGTCGATCAGACCTTCCTGAAAACCGACGATGGGACCGGTCGTGGTAACGACGCAGCCTTTCAGGGCATAGGTGATCCCTTTTCCGCCTGCCGTCATTTTTTCGCTGAGCATGCCCGGAAATGCGCTGCCGCCCTCCAGCTTGGCCCGGGGCTCGATGACGTCTTTGACCGGCAGGATCCGGACGGATTCGCCGGGCCTGGCTATGTCAAAGGAAACGGAACGAATTCTGTGATCTTCCAGGATCAGCGTTTCCAGTTCTCCCGTGTCGATCAAAAGGATGCCGTCCGCAAGGCGATTTACTTCACCAAGGACCACATCCTTTATTTGAACTTTTCTCAATTCAAGACTCATTATTGATCCTCCTGATCGTTCTATAACCATTACAGGTTTACGACAATGATTATAACACAGGACGATGAGAAAACAAGGTTCAACTCACCTGTCCGCGCTTCGGCCATAGGACCGTTACTCGGGTCCCTTGGCCGGGTATGCTGTCGATTCGCACTTCCGCTCCGTGGAGCGCGGCACCGTGTTTGACGATGGAAAGTCCGAGCCCCGTGCCCGCAACCGTGCCGGAATGACTCTTGTCCACTCTGTAGAACCGCTCGAACACTCTGTCGATGTCTTCCTTTGGAATGCCGATGCCGGTATCCGAAACCGCCAGCTCGATGGCTTCTTCTTTGTCGGAAAGCGTCACAGAGACCTTGCCGCCGGGCACGTTGTACTTCACTGCATTATCCATCAAATTATAAATGACTTCCTCCACGATGGGACCCACGCCCAGGATCGGAGACGGGCCGCCGTCGATCTCGAAAGTAACGCCGGATCGCTGTGCCGCATCTTCCAGCTGCCGGGCCGTCTCCAAGGCGATCTGATACAGATCCAGTTCCTGACGCTCCCGGTCCACGGCGCCTTCATCCAGCTGGGACAGGCGAATGGTGTCCTGGATCAGAGAGATCATCCGCTCCGCCTCCCGATGGATATGGCCCGCAAAATGAACCACATCGTCACCCTTGATCATGCCGTCTTTCATGATTTCCGCAATGCCGGATATGGATGTGAGCGGCGTCTTGAGCTCGTGGGATACGTTGGCGGCAAATTCCCGGCGAAGCTGTTCCCATTCCATCTGGCTTGTCACATCCATGGCCAGGATCACCAACCCGTGAAGAACATCCCCCTCCATCACCGGATCGGCTACGATACGGATATTGCGACCTCCTGCGCTGATCACTTCCGTGCTGCGTGTGCCCCCGATGGCCAGATCCACCGCTTTGCGGAAGCTTTCGCACCGGTTCAAGGCAAGCAGGGAACGATCCTGAGTCAGATGATCCACATCCAGCAGTTCCAGAATACTCTGGTTGTAGGACAGGATTTTTCGATTGGCATCCGCCACCAGGAAACCTTCGCTCATATGGCGGGTGATCATCTCGAATTCCCGCTGCTTCTGCTTCAGCTGGTCCATTTGCGTTCCGATGGTCTTGTTCTGATCTCTCAGTTTTTTCAAAAGCGGCGTAAGCTCAGGATAGATTTCTCCTTGTTCCGGATGCTCCGGATCGATACTGTTGATCGGCTCCACGATCCGTTCCGAAAGCTTCAAAGCCAAAACGGCGCTCAGTCCCAGAGCTATGGCCGCGATCAGGATCATCGGCCGGATCATCCCCTTGACCAGCGCACTTACGGATTGCTGCGCAGCGGAGAGCCGCAGGACAGATCCGTCGCTCAACAGCTTGGCATAATACAGGGTCTTCTGCTCCAGCGTGGCCGATTCTCTCGCACTCCGACCCTGTCCTTGCGCCCGGGCGAGGATGATCTCCTTCCGGTCCGAATGGTCCTCCATGGAGGCCGGATCGGCATAGTTGTCATACAGAACGGTTCCTGCGGGACTGATCAGCGTTACCCGATCACCTCCCGGAGGAAGCGACTCCAGATATGACAATCCCTGATTTTCCAGCGCAGACTCAATATAGGAAGCACTCTGCTCCAGCATCCCGAACATTCTGTTTTCAAAATATCCGTAGAGCGTGCCCGCAAATAATACGACGCAGAGGAAAAGCGTTGTCAGAACCACGATAAAAGTAGATCGATAAATGCGCCGAATCATGAAGATCCTCCCAATTTATAAC
>JAAYDG010000066.1 GCA_012729355.1 Clostridiales bacterium | reverse complement strand
TTTCCAGCATGGCAGCGGGGAAAACAGAATCCAGGTGGCAGATGAGCATCACCCGGCGGCCGGGCGCTTGCCGGCGAAGGATCATGCTGCTGCCGCAGTGCTCTTGTTCGAAACGCTCGGCCGCAAAGCCAAGCTTTTCGAATTCCGCCTGCAGGATGGATCCCATCTGATCCACACCGGTTTTGCTGGAGCTGCGGTTGTCGATACGGACCAGACGCTCCAAAAGCATCATCATTTCTCCATGCTTTTCTTCCAAATAGGTTCTGATCGCTTCTGCTGCCACGGTGCACCTCCCCGGTTTTTCGATAGGTTTACGATTCCATTGTACCATAGACGCTTCGCGTGGGAAGCAAAAATCGCCTTTACGGGCTCCGCCCTCGGGCATATAATAAATGCGAAGTATTCCTTTCATAATAACCGGGAGTACGCAGGAAAGGAGCACCATGAAAGATCTCAGAGGAGTATACCCGCCCGCTGTCACATTTTTCGACGCGCAGGGAAACCCTGATCTGGACGCAGCAAAAAAACATACGGACTACCTGATCGATGCCGGCGTGGACGGCATCGCCTATTTTGGAACTTCCGGCGAGTTTTTCGCCTTGAGTCTGCAGGAGAAAAAAGAGTATCTGGAGACCATGATCCGGCATGTGGACGGTCGAGTGAACGTGCTGGCCGGCGTGGGTGACACCATTATTGTCAATACGCTGGATTTGTTGGCCTTTGCGGAACAGGCCGGCGCCGATGGAGCGCTGATCGTCAATCCGTATTATTGTGTTTTCGAAGAACCTATGGTGGAGGCCTATTATTCCAAGCTGGCCGAGTCGACGAAATTGCCCATAGTGATCTATAATTTCCCGGGTCTGACCGGATTCAATTTCCCTCCGGAGCTGGTGGAACGTCTGGCGTTAAAGCATCAAAACATCGTAGGGATCAAGGAGACCATCGGCGATGCGGCTCACGTGCAAAAAATGATCGATATCCGGAAAAAGCGAGAGGATTTCATCGTTTATTGCGCGTTCGAAAATCAGGCCATCGGCGCCCTGTTGGGCGGCGCCCGGGGCTTTATCAACGGTTCGGCCAATTTTGCGCCGGAGTATGTCGTGGGGATCTGGCGGGCTTTTCAGGACGGAGATCTGGCGGCGGCGGCGGAATATCATAAGAAGCTGACGGCCTGCATGGATTTTTATACCTTTGCAACGCCTCTGTATATGTCACTGAAGCAGGCGGTCTATACCCGGGTCCTGGGCCGGAATTGCGGCGAACGGCTGCCGGCCCTTCCGCTGCCGCCGGAGACGAGAAGGATCGTTTACGACACATTGAAAAGAATGGAGTTGATCGATGATGAAGTACCCTTCCTATAAGATTGCTGTGATCGGGGGTGACGGAGTCGGTCCGGAGGTCACCGCTGCGGCTCAGCGGGTGCTGGAACATATCGCCGCCCTGGACGGATCGCTCTCTTTCGCATTTGATATTTTCCCCTGGGGTTGCGAATACTACCTGAAAACCGGCGAGATGATGCCGGCGGATGGGCTGGATATCCTGAGCGGGTATGATGCCATTTTATTGGGCGCAGTAGGGGATCCGGCGGTTCCGGACCATATTTCCCTTCGGGGTTTGCTGCTGGTCATCCGTCAGGGGTTCGATCAGTATGTGAATCTGCGGCCGGTGAAACTGTTGAAGGGGGCGCCTTGTCCCTTGTCCGGCGTTTCCCGGGAACAGGTGGACATGATTTTTGTTCGTGAAAATACAGAGGGCGAATACGCAGGCCTCGGCGGATTTTTCGAAGACCGGGCAGAGCAGATTGCGGTGTTTTCGCGCAAGGGTTGTCAGCGGGTGATGCGGTATGCCTTTGAGCTGGCCAAAAAAGAGGGCAAGCCGCTGACCAGCATCAGCAAAGCCAATGCATTGAACTACAGCATGGTTTTTTGGGACGAAATCTTCCGAGAAATGTCTTCGGAATATCCCGACGTGGAAACAAAGATGCTGCTGGTGGATGCGGCCAGTATGTTCATGATCCGGGAGCCCGAGCGTTTCGGCGTGGTGGTCTGTTCCAACTTGTTCGGAGATATCCTGACGGACTTGGGCGCCGCGGTGGCCGGAGGAATGGGTCTTGCCGCCGGCGCCAATCTAAATCCGGAAAAGCGTTTCCCGTCCATGTTTGAGCCGGTCCACGGGTCGGCGCCGGACATCGCCGGCCAGGGGAAAGCCAACTCCATGGCTACCATCTGGGCGGCAGCGCAGATGCTGGAGCATCTGGGACAGCCGGAATGGGCCCTAAAGGTTCTTTCCGCCCTGGAGGCTGTCCTGGCCGAAGGCCGCTGCCGCACACCGGATCTGGG
>JAAYDG010000065.1 GCA_012729355.1 Clostridiales bacterium | reverse complement strand
GCATTGGCCACAGCCTTTTCCACGCCGGCCATAAAATCGGTGATGTGGACCGTAACGGAAGCCAGAAGGTCGGCGTCGGCGGCATATCCTTCGCTGACGGCGATTCCTGCCACCTCTGCGACGGTTTTTCCGATCACGTACTGCGCAAACGCTTCGGCCTGCTCATTCCACTCTTTGCCGATGGTGGAAGCTTTGTTCATTCCGTATTCCGTGCCAAGCTCGTTCTTCGTCTTGAACGTGGCGTCCAAGGGGGTCACCAGCTCGCCGGCGGTATTGAAGTTCACTTTCGATTGTGCCTGGTCGATCACACAATCGGTGATCACCCCTTCGCTGTCGACGGTTACGGCAACGATCAGGGAATCCGCCTGAGCAAGACCGTCGGCGTCTGTAGCGGCGTCAGCGGACTTTGCCACAGAATTGAGAACGGCCAGACCGGTCATCACGGATTCCGGAGTTTCCTCCTGGGGCTGTTGCGTTCCGCCGCAGCCGGCCAGCAGTGCGATTGCCATTAAGGCAACCATGAGTAGTGCTATTGTTTTTTTCATTTTTTCCTCCTGAGAATTTTAGAATTTATTAAGGTGCAGCCCCTGAAATGCCGAAGAAGTCATCTTCAGCATCACCGAAGTCGCAAAACCTGTCACGATACCGGATAGGATCAGTGTGGGCAGATAGATCCAAAGGACGGTCTCCATGATGGCGGAGGCTGCCGCGATCTGCCCGAAATTATGAAAAACAGCGCCCAGAATGCTGACCAGAAGAATCGTAGTCTTATCCTTCATCATCAGCAAGATGAGCACCATGACACCAAGAGCGCACAAGCCCCCCGAAAGGCTCAGCGCGCCGGCGATGAGTCCCCGGGTCGCGGCGATGAACACCGCTTTCAGGATCACCAGAGTCAGCGCGTCGCTCTTTTGAAGATGGAACAGCGCAAACATCACGACGATATTGGCCAGCCCCAGTCGGACGCCGGGCACCGGTACGGGTACCGGGAAAAGGCTTTCCAGCACGGACAAAACCATCGCCAAGGCAAACAGAAGACCCAACAGAGTGATGCGCCTGGTTTTCGTTGTCCTGTGAGTACTGCTTGCAATGGTTTTTTCCATGAATACACGTCCTTTGTGTGTTTGCTGTGGTTAAATATATAAATCAGGTGCGTCCGGATCTGCTTTGTCCGAAACGATCTTGACGTAAACAAGGTTCGGAAGGCAAGCTGCCTGCTGCCCCGCCAGGCTCAGTTTTCCGGAATGGACACAGACCTGGTCCGGGCAGTCTGACCGGACGAAGGCTATGCTGCCGTCTTCGTAGAGGCGGAAGACCACATCCGGCTCTTGTGGAATGGAAAAACTTTCTTCGCGACCGGGAGTAAGCGCCACGGTCTTGACCCGTTCCGAGCGGTAATAGATCTCCGCATAAGTCCCTTTCTTTCCCAGGATGTCAGTGTAAAGCACCCGGGAAAGGATTGCAGCCAGAACCAGGATCGCTATGATAACGATATCTCTTTTCCCTGCAAACTTCATTACGTTCTCCACGTCGGCAACAGACCGCCTAAAAATACCAAGGCCGTATGCGCAGAAAGGATCAGAACGAAATTCTGAATAGACACAGAAAACGTTTCTTCCTTGAGCTGCCTTTGCCGGAAGACGTTCAGGTTCCGCTGCACCGGTATCAATGTCAGAAGCAATGCCAGGCTCAATGAGGGGAGAAATCCCGACACAACCATGATCACCACCGAGAAATAGGCCGTGTAATACAGTCCCGCAAACAGAGGGAGCGCCCTGTCTTGAAGATAAAAGACCAGGGTGCGGCGTCCGACGCGAACGTCATGCTCCGCGTCGCAGATGTTGTTGGCCAGCATGATCCCTGCAGTCAGGCAAAAGGGCAGGACCGTCAGCAACCCAAACCCTGCTGCGGGCATGATGTTGATGTGAACGGATATTTGTTCCGCCGTATGCCCGTATGTGAACAAGTATCCGGGATCGTTGATGCGTACCAGGATAAAAGGGATCATCACGCCATAGAAGAATCCGGAAGCGATCTCGCCGAAAGGGCCGTAGGACAGAGGAAACGGTCCCCAGGAATAAAGAATGCCGAAGAGAAAGCACAAAGCGCCGGCCAGGAGCACGACGATGTCCGTCAGCGCCACGAGCCAAAGTCCGCAAGCGATACTCAGGAGCAGGAGAATCAGCGTGATTCCCAGCGCTTTTCGCCGCGGAAGCGGCAATGCCAGATCGTTCTTCTTGGTATCGCTGTAATTGTTGATCGACGTTGCCGTCAGATCGAATAAAAGCATCCCGGCAAAGAAGACACCGGACCGCAGGGGATCCACGGGTCGATGATTCAACACGAGGTAAGCCAGTGTCATGAAAAACGGAAGGACGCTTGTGATCTTTGTCCGTATCTCAATATAGCTGAGGAATCTGTTCATCATCGTGTCGACAGGCATCCTTTCCATTATCAGCCCTGGAATTTGCCCGCGGCCCGATCCAAGATCTGCTCCAAAAGAGCGCTTTTCTTCGGTGAGATATCCAAAACTCGAATCAGTCTGGCCGTATCCCGGCGCAGCCGATGGATCTTTCCGTGGGTATAAGCGAGTCCTCCGGAAGCAACAACCGCTTCTTTGAGGCGGATCGGATCCATGCCTGCCTCGATTTTTTCTTTCAGCGCACTGTCTTTCTTTAAAGTATAGATGAGCGGCAGCGTGATCACTCCGGAACTGCAGTCGGACAATACGGGCTTCTTTGACTCTTTTTGAGTAAATTCGTAATCTGCGCAGTCGTCGGCGAGCTGAAAAATCAGACCGATGTTATTGCCGATTTCCGTATAGATTTCCTTATAAAGCTCCGGCTCGCGGGAAAACAGATGACCTCCGTAAAAACACGCCTCAAAGAGCGCGGCTGTTTTGCCGCGGATGGTTTGAAAGTATTGCCTCTCTGAAAGGCGATAGTTGTGCATGTTTTGATTTTGGCGCAATTCTCCCAAACAGACTGCAGTCATATACTTGGGGAGTACACGGGAAAGCTCTTCCCGGTCGTTTCCGTCAGGATCCATGGTCGAAACCCATTCCAGGGCGGCACAGAGCAGCCAGTCGCCGCAGAGCACCGCATACTTCTGTCCGAATTTCTGATGCAGCGCTTTGATTCCGCGCCTCTTGTCCGCCTGATCGATCACATCGTCGTGGACCAGCGTGGCCAGGTGGATCAGTTCGACAGCAGCTGCTGCTTTTACCGCGTCCGGAGAGATGCGATCGGCCTCTTCCATAGCGCAGGCCAGCAGTGATTTCGCTCGGATCATCTTTCCGGGCGCAGCGGACAGATGCACCGTCATCTTTCGAATGGGAACGGGCGCGCTCTTCAGCAATTGTTTGATTTGCTGAGAGGTTTCCGCTACAGCCTCTTCGTAATTCAGTTTTTCCGAGGTCAGCGCCTCTTTTGTCCTATTAATCATGATAGAGATACAACCGCCTTACCCAACCGATATTCGCCCACCGCTTCTTGAGCAAGGGGGAGACATAGTAATCCAGTCCAAATACTTTTCCGGCTCCGAAAAGCAAGGCGACGGCGCCGAAGAGCATCCAGAAGCTGGACAGGAAAAGCCCTGTGGTGGACATGAACATGAACAATAAAACCAACGATACCAGACTGGAGAAGGTGGTGAGCAAACCGGCCATCATGGACAGCCCGATCAGGATCTCCGCAATCACGATCACGATCTGCATGCCCAGAGCGATGCTTGGGTATCCCAGTATCACATTGGAAACAAAGGCGTTGATCAAAGGAATATCCATCTTGAATGCCATATCTGAGACGGTGGATTCGGCCAGCGGCTTGCCGCTGACGAACAGGGCGCGGAAAAAGCCCAGGAAATCCCAATCAAACAAAATGGTTCCCGCAGAGGCACCCGCCTCGCTGCCGACAGCGGTGGCAGACGAAACCGCATCTACGGCTTCGGAACCCCCGGAACCTCCCAAAATTCCGTCGAACCATGCCGTCGCGCCGCCGAAAAAGCCCTCCAACTTCGGTTCTTTCAGCCATCCTTCGACAATCTTCATCGTGCCTTCGAAAGCCCACACGGCCCCCAGCCAGATCCGGAATGCCACCAGCATGAAGCTCGGCGTCCGGTTGGAGAAATGTCCGCCCAGAAAGCTTCTGCAGTGCCGAATGGTAAAGAATTCATTCTTTAGATAATGAATCACTTTATTCCATCCCGCAACCTGGACAAAGTAGAACACGTTGATCATATGTTTCACAAACATGGCTGGGAAAGACGGGAGCGCAACTTTTTTATTGTGGGTCCCCACATAAGCTGTTCCATAGCGCCCACCCACGGAAAGCATGGCGCCGTGGAATTTCGGGACATATTTTTCGGGCTGCCCTTTCCCGGTGATCGCAGCAACGATGTTGTGGGCTACGACCTCTGCGCTCTGTTCGGCATTTTCCACCATTTGAGGAACCGGCATTGACTGATTTTCCGGAAGATGAAAAATGTTGTCGCCTGCAACGTAAATATCGCTGCGCCCTTCCGCCCGGAGGTATTCATCGGTCTGAAGACGCTTGCGCCCCATCAATTTTAAATCCTTCAGTCTGGATACAACCTCTGCGCCTTCTACGCCGGCAGTCCATATTACAGTAGACGTGGCATCTCTGGTGATCGTTTCGCCCTGTTTCAGCTCAATGTGGTCTTCACCTACGGCTGCCACACCGGTTTTGAGCCGCACTTCCACACCCATCTTGCGAAGGCGTTTTTCCACTTTAGCGGACAGGCGCTCGGGGAAGGTGGGCACCACGCGGTCCAACATATCCACATTGACGATCCGCACATCGTTGCGGTCGATCTCATGTTCGGCGCAAAGAGCGGGCACCCATTCGGCCAGCTCGCCGACCATTTCCGCACCGGTGAATCCGGCTCCCACCACGTAAAACGTTAAAAGCTGCTGTCTCAGAAGCGGATCCGTTTCCGAAGCGGCATCTTTGAAAACCTCTACGATGTGGTGCTTCAGCCACACAGCATCGTCATAAGACCAAATATAGAATGCGTTATCCTCTGCCCCCGGCGTACCGAAAAAAGTGGGTTTCGAACCGCAGGCCACTACAAGATGGTCGTAGGAATAGGAAGCCACATTCCCGACTACCATTTTATTGTCGTAGTCCACAGTCTGGATAGTGTCCAGAACCACGTTGACAGGACGCCCCGCAAAAATCTTTTTGATGCTGATGCGCACATGATCTTCGGGCACGCGATTGGCAGCCACCTCATGGAGCTCCGTAAGCATCGTGTGATAAGAATTTCTGTCGATGATCGTGATATCCACGTCCTCTTTCTTCAAGCGGCGAACCAACTTTTTGGTTGCGAGAACTCCGGCATATCCCGCTCCAATGACGACGATTTTGTGACTCATCTGTACTCTCCTCTGCGTAAAAAGCTTGAATTCTTTTGCTTTTTATTGACAACTCTTTTCATTTAATTAATAATTTCTTATCGATTGTTTCTAAGGTATGCTGATTATAAAACATCACAACCGGCAACGCCCGTATCCCGGGATACACAGGAGGAAAAAATGCAAGAAATGCAGGAAAAGTATATTGAGATCGCATCTCGATCGAATCTGTTCCAGGGAATCGAACGCAGCAATATCCTTCACGTGATGGGTTGTCTGGAGTATAAAATCGCGCACTTTGAAAAAAATGAATATATCGCTCGAATCGGCACACCGTTCAAGGGCATCTATCTCGTTCTGGAAGGGGAAACAGCCATCGTGCGGGAAACATACAGCGGAATGCGTTCGATCGTCAATTTATTCAACATCGGAGATGTTTGCGGGGAAGCCCTGGCTTTCTGCGGACTGAAACAGTGGCCCATGTCCTATCAGGCCTTGACGGACAGCACAGTCATGGTCGTCCATCCGGAAAGGATCATCAACGTCTGCGAACGAGCCTGTATTTTCCATAAAACCATCCTGTCCAACATGATCCGCGTCATCGCGCAGAAGGCCTGTGACCTCAATCGCAAAGTGGAATATCTGTTGCTGAAAACGATCAACGGAAAGCTGAGCAAGTACCTGCTGGAACAAAAGGAAATGAAAGGCTCCATGACTTTCGAATTGCCCCTGAACAGGGAAAAGCTGGCAGACTTTTTAAGCATCTCCAGACCGTCTATGTCCCGGGAGCTGGGCCGACTGCGGAACGAAGGGATCATCGAATTCCACAAAAACACTTTCCGTATCGTGGACGAAGAAAGGCTGAAATCTTTTCTGGAGGAATGAGAAGGAGGACCGTATAAAAGCGGGCGCAAACAGGAAAATGACAAATACAACGAATCATCCGATCCCCCAGGGGAACTATGCTCCTGCGACCAGAGGCGGAAATTTCATTTATACAGCCGGCATGACGCCG
>JAAYDG010000064.1 GCA_012729355.1 Clostridiales bacterium | reverse complement strand
CCACGTCAATAATATTGTTTCATCAGATCAAACAGGCTGATCACCCCCGGAATCGACAGAATGGAAAAAAGGAAACTGCCGACCAGGAACTGATTGCTGATCGGCACGTCGCCGTTTTGCCGGCCGACGAGGATCGGGATCGTGCTCAAGGGCGGCGCCGCTGCCGAAAGGATCAGAATCAGGCCAACGTTGTCGCTGAGCTTCAGCGCATAGACGATCCCCAGAAACAGAAAGGGGAACAACACATTTTTGAGCAAAACGAACTTGATCACCTGTGCCCACCGAATCCTGCCCGCAGTGCGCAGATCAAGATAGATATACCCGCCCAGCGTGAGCATCACCAGCGTAAACGCAAGGTCTCCCACCTTTTGGGCGATCGATACCGCAACGGTTGGGATCCCGGCATCCCAGCCCAGAAGAACGATAATCAGCGTCAGGAGCGTCGTGCGGATCAGAGGATTGAAAAGCTTCTTCAGGTCCAACGTGAGGGTCTTTCCCGGAATGCTGCCGGATCTCCCGCGGAAAAGCATTGGGTAGAAATTGAAATAGAAAGCGACGGAAAACATCGTGAACAGGAACAGCTCCGCCACGTGGGCCGAGGTTGTGCCGTAGAGCCCTACGATCACAGCCAAAGGAACAAAGAGCGGGTTGTACAGATACAGCGCTGCGACAGCTTCCCGCCGAATCCCCGGAGCAAAGAGTTTTCCCAACATCAGAGAAAGAATCAGGGTGACGGCAGCAAAAAAGATCCACCAAAGCGGAAACGTCCACCAGAAAGGATCGGCCTTCGGGTCGAACTGCTGCACCAGCGCAGCAAACACATACAGCGGAAGTGACACTTCCAGGGCCAGGGTGGATAAATAGGGTAAAATCTCAGGTCCGGCAATTCTGCGGGCCAGCATGTAATATCCGACGCCTGCGATGCCCAGCAACAATAGAATCGCTTCTGCGGAAGCGGCAAGTGTATTCATCCGTCTATCGATCTCCTTTTTTGTGTAATATCCATTCATATCTTACCACATAATCACCTGCGGTTGTGGTACAATCCCATTGTTACAAACTATCCCGAAAGGAACAAACCGATGTCGCACCCTGCAATCAAAACCGTATCCCTGATCGGCCTGGGCTCTCTGGGTATCATGTACGCCCACCATCTGAGTCGCAGAATGCCCTTCGAAGATCTTCGCATCGTCGCGGGAACCGATCGCCAACAGCGCTATGAAACCACCCCCATCTTCTGCAACGAAGAACCCTGTCGGTTTCACTTCATCGCCCCCGAAGAACAGACCGGTCCGGCGGATCTCATGTTGTTCACCGTCAAGTTTGAGGGCTTGGAGCAGGCCATCCGGGACGCCGAAAATCAAATCGGACCCGATACGCTGGTCCTGTCCTTTTTAAACGGCATCGTGAGCGAAGAGATCATCGGAAAGCGCTATGGCCATGAAAAGGTGCTGTACGCCGTCGCCCAGGGCATGGACGGCATACGGTCGGATAACGAGTTGACCTACAAGAATATGGGATTGGTTTGCTTCGGTGAAGGTGAAAAGGGACTTCTGACGCCCCGGGTCCGCAGGGTGGAAGACTTTTTTATTCGAACGGAATTTCCCCATCAAGTCGACACGGATATGATGGCCAGACTGTGGGGCAAGTTCATGCTCAACGTCGGAGTCAATCAAACAGTTGCTGTTTTTCAGGGTACTTACGGCACGATCCAGCAGCCGGGCGAAGCCCGCAACATCATGATCGCCGCCATGGAAGAGGTGATCCCGCTCGCTGCGACCGAAGGCATCGAACTGACACAACAGGACCTCAATTACTGGCTGAGCGTCCTGGATACCCTTCGGTCGGAAGGAAAGCCTTCACTGGCTCAGGACCTGGACTGCGGAAAGCCCACAGAAGTGGAGTT
>JAAYDG010000009.1 GCA_012729355.1 Clostridiales bacterium | reverse complement strand
CCACAAATCCGCCCTGCTCCAGGCTGCCGGAAAACCAGCCGGTCATGGCAAAGATATAAAAGCCGGTCATGACCAGCATGGCTGCGGCTACCAAAAAAGCGACAATACGGATCAGTTTCTGGTTTTTTCTCCTGTACATTTCCCCTGCTCCTACATGATCTCGATATCGAGTTTGTTCCTGGATTCGGTGAGTCCCCGGAGGCTGACGCTGTAGTCGATGGACAGCCGGCCTTTCCCGTCGGGGTCGGGCAGATAATCCGTGATGCTGTTGGTGAGCACTTCCATGCCGACAGCGCCGAAGGGGGTATCGTAATACCCTTCGAACCGCTTGCCTTTTTCGAACTCGATCACGGTGGAGGTGCCCAGGGGCTTGCCGCTCCGCTTCATTTTGACCTTGTTTTCGCAGATGGCCAGGGACGTGCGACACCCTTCCAATCCGGAGAGTTCACTCTCCAGATAGGTGACGTAGGTGGTCTTTCCCCGCTTGTAGAGCTTGCCTTCCGTGATGAATTCCACCACATCGTCGTGCTGCTCCTGCTCATCGTGCTGGGTTACGGTCTTTCCCGTTATTTTTAACATGATATCTCTCATATCCCAATTCCACGATCCTTTCAATGATTTCAGGGTAGGTCATCCCGATGTCCATGCACAGCAGCGGAAACATGCTGGCGTGGGTGAAACCGGGAATCGAATTGATCTCGTTGAGGTACAGTTCCGCTGTGTCCCTGTCCATCATGAAATCGATGCGGGCATAGCCTTGGCATCCCAGAGCCAGGTAAGCCCGTGCCGCCATGTCCTGCAGCTCCTCTTTCTTCTCCGGAGGAATGTCCGCCGGAATGCAGATCTTGCTGCCGGCGTCGAAGTACTTCGACTTGTAGTCGTAATAGTCCGCCGCCGGGAGAATTTCGCCGATGGAGCCCAGCGTGAGTTCGTAGTTGCCCAGGACTGCGATTTCCAGTTCCCTGCAGCGGATCCCCTGTTCGATCAGGAGGCGGTCGTCGTATCGCGCGGCAGTGTCCAGCGCCTCGGCCAGCTGATCGGGCGCGGAGACCTTGGTGATCCCCACAGAAGAGCCCATATTCGAAGGTTTGACAAATACCGGGTAGCCCAGTTCTTTTTCCGTCTGCGCCAGGATCCGGTCGCATCCCTGTTTCAGATCCCTGGCGTTCAGAGCGATATAGGGAGCCTGACGGATCCCTTCGTGGGCGAAAACTTTTTTTGCCGTCACTTTGTCCATGGAGGTGGAAGCGCCCAGGACGCCGCAGCCGCCGTAGGGAATGTCCAGCAGTTCCAGCAGGCCTTGCACGGTCCCGTCTTCGCCGTTGGGCCCGTGAAGGATGGGCAGGGCAAAATCGATACGATTCACCAGGGTGTTCGCGCCGTTTCCCAAAATGCAGAGGCTGAAGCGGGCCGGATCCCTGCGCAGATCCTCTTCGGCTTTGGCCTGCCATTCTCCCGGGATCAGCGCCTCGAGGGGGCCTTCGTAGAGCAGCCACTGCCCCTGTCTGGTAATGCCCAGCATGACCACGTCGAACTTTTCCGGGTCGATCGCCCGGATCACCGATGTGGCCGACATCAGGGACACTTCGTGCTCTCCGGACTTTCCGCCGAAAATCACACCGATTCTTTTCTTACTCATGACGCGCCTCCCGGAGCAGTGCTTCCATTTTTTTCCGATCAAACTGATATTTCCCGAGACAGAACTGACAGACGATCTCGGCGCCTCCGTCTTCCCGGATCAGCTGTTCCAGATCTTTTTCACCGATGGAGATCAGGGCTTTTTCCATGCGCTCTTCGCTGCAGCCGCAGTGCCAGCGAATGTTCCGCTCCTCCAGGACCCGGGGACGATAGGGCGGCGGCAGATCTCCCAGGATCCGGTCCATGAGCTCTGCGGGGCTGTGGATCCGGGGGATGTGTTCCGTCAGGGAGCCCAGGGCAGCGATGCGTTCTTCCAGGGCATCCAGGCAGGCCTCCTGAGCGCCGGGCAAAATCTGAAGGATCATGCCGCCGGCAGCCTGTACGTTGAGATCCGGTCCGATCCGAACCCCCAGAGCCACCGAGGAAGGCTGCTGCTCCGACAGGAGAAAGTAGTGGGCCAGATCTTCGGCGATCTCCCCGGACACCAGGTCGATACGGCCCAGGTAGGGTTCCTTGAGCTTCAGATCCTTGATCACGGTCAGGGTTCCTTTTCCCACGGCCCCGCCCACGTCCAGCTTTCCGTCGGCTTTGAGCGGAAGCTCCACGTCCGGGTCGGCGATATAGCCTTTCACCCGACCCCGGCCGTCCGCCGAGGCCAGGATCTCGACCCCAGGGCCGTCCCCTTTCACCTGCACCGTCAAGGTGCTGTCTTCGTCCTTGAGCATGAGCCCCATGAGACCTGCTCCGGTAAGGACGCGTCCCAGTGCGGCAGTCGCCAAATTCGTCGTCTTGTGTATGTTTTTCGCCTCCTGCACCATTTCCGTGGTAACGGTCAGGTACAACCGGTAGGACCCGCCGGGGTCTACGGCGATGACGGTGTTGTTCATGCGTCGTTCTTTCCGATATAGTCCGATATCTCGTCTTTCATTTTCTGCGTCACGGCCAGAGAGGCTTCTTTGCTCTTTTCCTTTGCCGACAGGTACACTTTCAGCTTCGGCTCGGTGCCCGAAGGCCTGGCGATCAGACCGGCGCCGTTTGCCATGGTGTATCGGAGCACCTCCGACCGGGGCAGCCCCGTATCGTGATTCATGTAATCGATGAAACTTTCGACCGGGCTGCCCGCAAAGTCTTCGGGCGGATCCCTGCGCAGGGATCCCAGCACGGCGGCCATGGCCGCCATGCCCGCCGAGCCTTCGAAGGCAAACTCCGCGATGTCATCCACGTAGTATCCGTATTGATCGTACAGTTCTTTGAGCCTGTCCGTGAGCGTCATGCCGCGGGCTTTGTAGTGCGCGGCCATCTGACAGATAAGCATGGCGCCGTTCACGGCGTCCTTGTCGCGCACGTAGGATCCGGACAGATATCCGTAGCTTTCCTCAAAGCCGAAGAAATACCGGTCTTCCTGTCCGTCCCGCTCCAGCTGTCCGATGATCTCGCCGATGTACTTGAAGCCGGTGAGCACTTCCCGCATTTCCAGTCCGTATCGGCCGCAGATCTCCCGCACCATATTGCTGGTGACGATGGTTTTGATCACGATGGGATCTTCGGGCAATTCCTTGTTGGCGCAGAGAAAATCCAGAAGCAGCAGTCCCACTTCGTTCCCCGTGAGCAGATCCGGCTCCCACCACTGGGTACCCGGTGCGCAGACGGCGATCCCGATGCGGTCTCCGTCGGGATCCGTAGCCATGAGCAGATCCGGCGTTTCCAGGCGGCGGCACAGGGCAAGCCCTTCCGCCAGCGCTTCCTTTTTCTCCGGGTTGGGGTAGGAACAGGTGGGAAAATTCCCGTCGGGCTCCCGCTGGCTTTCCACCACGTGCACTTTTCCGACCCCGATCTCCTCCAGGATCCGCAGCACCGGTTTGAGCCCGCTGCCGTTCAGAGGGGAGAACACCACCTCCAGATCCTTGCAATCCGTAGGAACACCGGCCCCGAGCACCGCTTCGATGTATTCGTCGACCACAGTCTGATCGATCATTGTGATCGGCGCACCCGCGCCGCTGCGCCGAACGTCTTTGAAGGGATCCAGACGATGGATGCATTCCAGCACTTCGTCGGCGGCCTCCGACGTCAGTTGACAGCCCTCGTCGTTGTAGGCCTTGTATCCGTTGTACATCGAAGGATTGTGGCTGGCCGTGACCATGATCCCCGCCGACGCCTTGTAATGGCGGACGGCGAAGGACAGCATGGGCGTGGGGGACGTCTCCGGATACATCCAGACCCGGATGCCGTTGGCTGACAGAATCTGCGCCGCGGTATCCGCAAATTCTTTTGACAGGATCCTCGTATCGTAGGAAACGGCCACGGACGGATCTTTCGGAAAGTGTTTCAGAACGTAGTCGGCCAGTCCCTGGGTAGCTTTTCCCACGGTATAGATGTTCATTCTGTTGGTGCCGGCGCCCAGGATGCCCCGCAGGCCTCCGGTGCCGAACTCCAGTTCTTTATAGAATGCCTCGTGGATCTTCGTCTCGGCTTCGGAGCGCCGATCCGTGTCCAGCATCTCCTGCAGCGCTGTCAGTTCTTCGTGGACGCCGTCTCCCGGAGTCGTATTGTCCAGCCAATGGCCGAACCGGTCTATCACATTGTTGCGTCGATCGCTCATCGCTGCCCCTCCCTGTTTTGTTTTCTCAGTTTATTTTACCACAGATTTCCCTGGGGGAGAAAGACGTTTCCCACAATGAAAAGAAGCGCGGCCCTGCCTGACGCGGGACCCGCCTCTCCGTGTCTCGGATCTTATTTGCGCGTCGACACGAAATGATTGTTCGGGTTGAGTCCGTGACAGACACAGATGCTTTCCAGGGGAGACCCCCAGGGGTATACCCCCACGACGGTGGGTCCGCTGCCGCTCACAAACACGGCCAGCGGGTCGTACAGACTGCGGACCCAGTCGATCGATTTTTGGATCTCGGGAAAGAGACGCAGAGCCGGCGTCTGCAGATGGTTGCCCATGTATGGGGCCGCTTCGCCCGGATCCCCGGACGCTGCGGCAAACGCCTTCGTATCAAAAGGCCGCACTCGGTCTTCGGGCTTCAGTTCCCCGTACACGTCCCGGGTGGAGACAGAGAGCTCCGGCGTGGTAATCAGTACTTTGCAGTCCAACGGTTCCACCGGCTGCAGTTCCGTGCCCCGGCCGGTGGCCAGACAGGCGCTGAAGCCCTTTTGGACCATGAGACAAAAAGGCACATCGGATCCCATGCGACCGGCCAGTGCCAAAAGCGCGGGGAAGTCTTCTTCGCCCAGGCGCCATAAATCCGCCAGAGCCCACAGGACCGCAGCGCCGTCGGCGCTGCCGCCGGCCAGCCCCGCCGCCACGGGGATCTTCTTTTCGATGTCCACGGTGATCCGCTCGCATCGACCCCGATGAAACCGTTCGTGCATGAGCTGCGCCGCTTGATAGGCCAGGTTTTCCGGCCCTGTGGGCAGCCGCGGCGCACTGGTGCGCACTTCCACGGACAATTCTTCCGGGAATGCCGCGCAGGGGGAAGCATAAGGGGGGAGCCCTGCCGGGCAGAGCTCCCATCCTGTTCGTATCCTGTCGCTCAGGTCCACGGCCTGCATCAGGGTTTCCACTTCGTGGTATCCGTCGGGTCGTTTCCCCAGCACATTCAATATCCAGTTGACTTTGGCATACGCCTTTCGTTCCCTAAAATCCATGTGGCCTTCGGTTGAAACAAGCTTGGTTCCTTACATCTCCACGATCATGGCCGTACCCTGGCCGCCGCCGATGCACAGGGTAGCCAGCCCGTACTTGCTGTTCCGCTTTTTCAT
>JAAYDG010000008.1 GCA_012729355.1 Clostridiales bacterium | reverse complement strand
TCTGGTACGAAGACAAGAAGAAACTGGCCGCCAAGTAGTCGGTTCGATACCAACGAAGAAAACCCGGTCGGAAGACCGGGTTTTCTTATGCGTTCTTGCTTCTTTTCCCCATAAAAGCAATCGCCCGGTCTGCCAAGACCTCCAAAGGATCCAGATAGAAATCATTCAACATCTCTTTCTGTCCCAGCACCGACAGTTCCGTACAGGCCAGCAGAGCGCCTGTGCAGTCCGCGATTCGAAGGGCTGTGTCGATCCTTTTGAGCGAATCCGCGTCGGAGGGTTCCCCTTTTTTTACGCAATCGTATATCAGATGCATCACCGCCTGTTGGCTGTCGTCGTCCGGCGTCCAGCATTCAAGTCCCCTTGCGGTGAGCGCTTCCTGATAAATACCTGTCTGAATCGTCCCGTCGGTGGCCAAGATCCCGATCCGGCCGCCGGGGCGGTTCTTTTCCAATTCGACGGCCGCTTCCCGCACCATGCTGATCACCGGAATATTCAGTCGCTCTTCCAATCGATGGATAAAGTAGTGCGCTGTATTGCATGCCACTGCGATCCCTTTGCATTCCAAAGACTCCAGCGTTCTGCAATCCTGCAGCAGCAGGTCGTACACCATCCTGTCTTCTCCGCTCAGGATGGCCTGGGTCCGATCCGGCATGGTGGCATGGCTCAGAAGGACCAGGTCGATGTGGTCCTGATCTTTCTCTGCCATCGTCTTTTCCGTGATCCTGCGGTACAGCAGTTGAGAGGCCAGGGGCCCCATTCCGCCCAAAATTCCCAGTATGTTTTTCATCTCTGTTCCCACGTATGCGCAGGAGGGCGAAATCGTCCTCCTGCAAGAAACGGTTAGTCTTCTTCCATTGCTTTCAGATCGTCGGCCACGATGAAATCCGCCTCCGTCACCGCCTTTACCTCTTCCACGGTGAAATCCGGGTGCAGTTCCGTGAGCGTCAGTCCTTCGGGTTTGAATTCCATCACGCACATTTCCGTGATGATCATGTCGACACATTTCTGTGCGGTCAAGGGCAGCGTACATGTTTTCAGGATCTTCGGAGCGCCCTTTTGCGTGTGCTGCATGGCGATGATCACCTTCTTAGCGCCGACCACCAGATCCATGGCGCCGCCCATGCCGGCCACCATCTTGCCCGGCACGATCCAATTTGCCAGATTTCCTTCTTCGTCCACCTGCATCGCACCCAGCACCGTGGCGTCCAGATGCCCTCCGCGGATGATGGAAAAACTTTCTTCCGATCCAAAGAAGTTCGCAAAGGGCATATACGTAACCCAGCCTCCGCCGGCATTGATGACCCGATAGTCTTCTTCGCCCTTATTCGCGACGCTGCCCAGCCCTGTGAAACCGTTTTCCGAGTGAATCACGATGTGAACGTCCTCCGGCAGGTAATTCGCCACCAATGTAGGGAGACCGATACCCAGATTCGCCACGAAGCCGTCCTTGAATTCCTTCGCTGCCCGCGCAGCAATCCTCGCTTTTATATCTGCCATGGTTGTTCTCCCTTCACGATGTAATCGATATAGACTCCTGCGACTTGATAAAAATCCGGATCCTTTTCGCCGATCTCAAATACCTGTTCCGAAGCCAGGAGCACCGTATCGGCGGCCATGGCCATCACGTGGTTGAAATTTTTCGTCGCTTTGAGCATGGCAAAATTTCCGAACGTATCGCAGTAGTCCGCCCGACAGAGCGCAAAGTCTGCGTGAAGCGGCAGCTCCAAAAGATACTCCTTGCCTTCGATGGTCAGCGTTTCCTTGCCTTCCGCCACAATGGTCCCCACGCCGGTGGGTGTGAGTACGCCGCCCAGGCCGGCACCCGCCGCCCGGATCTTTTCCGCCAGGGTTCCCTGGGGATACAGCGTGTACTTCATCGTTCCGGCCAATGCGCCGTTTCCGATATCGGGATTCATGCCGATATGAGATGCGATGATGTGATCCACCATGCCGGCCGTGATCAGTTTGGCTACGCCTTTGTCGGTCGTGCCGGTAAATTCCGCCCGCAAACCGCCGTCGTTCGCAATAAGAGTCAGGTGTTTGACGCCTTTTTCCACAAGAGCGTCCAACAGAATCTCGGGAGAGCCGGTGCCCAAAAAGCCACTGACCATAATAGTGTCGCCGTCCTTGATGCCGGCCACGGCTTCTGCCGCCGTCACGATTTTGTTTTTCAAGAAGATTCTCCTTTCATTTTGCGGTGAACACATCTCACCGCAAAAACAACAATAGTAATTATACCCGCTTTCGGGCCACCAGCTCCGTCAGAACGAAGGAAGCCACGTCTTCTGCGTGGGTCTCCGCGCCGAAGCCGGCATCGAATCCGAGTTCCTGGGCCAATTCGTGAGAAATACGAGGTCCGCCGCAGAGCAGCAGCACCTTGTCCCGGATCCCTTCCGCCTCGCACAGTTCCACCATATTCGTCAGGTTTTTGATGTGCACGTCCTTCTGGGTGACGGTCTGAGAGATCAGGATCGCATCCGCGTGCACTTCGATGGCTTTGGCGATGAGCTCTTCGTTGGGCACCTGGGAGCCCATGTTGATGGCCTCGATGCCGTGATAACGTTCCAGACCGAAATGGCCGTGGAACCCCTTCATGTTCATGATGGCGTCGATGCCTACCGTATGGGCGTCCGATCCCGTGGAAGCACCTACCATGATCACGGACCGTTTGATGTTGTCTTCGATATATTTTTCGCATTCCAACCGGTCCATCACGTCGATTTCCACTTTCGTCACTTTAATGTTGGAAAAGTCTACGGTATGCTGGCACTTGCCGTACACGACAAAGTACGTATAGCCGATGCCCAGGTCTTTGTGATAGACCACCGAAGGTTCATCCAGCCCCATTTTTTTGACCAGGATCCGGGCGGCTTCCTTTGCTTCTTCGCCGTCGGGAACCGGCAGCGTAAAACTCAATTGAACCATCCCGTCGTTCAACGTATCTCCGTAAGGCTTGACCTTCGTGATATCCACTTTGCTCGTAGCAGTCGTATTCAGGTGACTCATTATTTGGCACCTCCTACCATTTTTTCGATAAACGGATTGAAATATACCGCATCTTTCTTGCACACGCCTTCCAGTCCCTTTCCTCCGTTCAGAGGCCGTTTGACTGCGGCGAATTTGCCGGCTTCGATGGTGGGGAACAATCCGTCTTTATCGATCTGATGAAGGAGCTCTTCGGCATCTTTCAATACTTTCTGCGCCCGCTTCTGGATCATTCCGTCTTTTTTGAATTCCACTTCTTCGCCAATATCCCTGGCGTTGTTAAAGATGTATTTCGCATTCTCGATGGACAGCATCCTGTCGTGAAGGTGCGGCGTATGCAGCGCTTCCGTAAGCATGCCCAAAAGCTGCAGAGACTGACCGGTCCAGACGGCGATCAGATTGAATAGCGCGTCCTGGATGTGTCCGCGGAAAATGTTTCCGGTCATGAACTTCGTCGGCGGCATATATTTGAGCGAAGCGTTGGGGAAAATCTCCTTGGCCATCTGTGCCTGCGCCAGTTCCATCAGGAAACCGTTCTCCGTGTCCGGATCCATTTCAAACGCATGGCCGAGACCCATCTGCTCTTCCCGAATGTTGGCCAGCACGGCGAACTGCTCGTTCATCAACTGAGAAGCCAATACTGTGTGGGCAGATTCGATCGCATCGTCCGTGGTCAGGTAGTTGTCTTCGCCGGAGTTGAAAATAATACCGCAGTACCCGATGATCACGCGCGAGAAATACTGATCGATGATGGTCCGCTGCATGTTGATGTCCCGGAACAAGATACCGTACAGCGCATCGTTGAGCATCACATCCAGCCGTTCCAGGGCTCCCATGGCGGCGATCTCCGGCATACACAGACCGGAACAGTAATTGCACAAACGAATATACCGTCCGATCTCTTCCCCCACTTCGTCCAGAGCCTTCCGCATGATCCGGAAATTTTCCTGGGTGGCATAGGTTCCGCCGAAGCCTTCGGTGGTAGGGCCATAGGGAACATAATCCAGCAAAGACTGGGCTGTGGTCCGTATTACGGCAATGATGTCCGCGCCCTGACGGGCTGCAGCCTGCGCCTGGATCACATCTTCGTAAATGTTCCCGGTAGCCACGATTACGTAGAGGTACGGTCTCCGGCCTTCGCCGATGGTCGCCAGGTATTCCTCTCTCTTTTCGGTCTGCTCGCGAATCGTTCGCAGCGCATCGTTTACGTAGGGCTCAATGGCTTTGGCGGCATCTTCCGCAGTGCCCTGTTCCAGTTTCATCAGATCCAATTCGCCGCGGCCGATGGCGTCGGCGATCTCCTGGGGTTTCTTCCCGGTCTGAATGATCGCATTGCCGATCCAGTAGGCCACGCCCCGGGGTAACCCTCCCGCATCTTTCACCGCCTCGACGATCACGTTGGGCAACGGCCGCTCCACGTCGTCGATGCCGTCGACGCCTAAAAGTCTCAGAATCGTGCGTTCTGTCGACACCGTCGTATGCTTGTCGATGAACTCCTGCATACTTTGGGCAATATGAGCTGCGGAAGCTCTTGCGCTGTCGATGACTTTCGGGTCCAAGTTCAATTTGCTCGTCATCCTTTTTCTCCTTCATCCGTTATTTGAAATCTGTTGATTGATTGATAACCGTTGACCGGATTATGCCAAATATCGTTTTGCGTCGTCTATGATCTCCGGGTATACCCCCAGCATTTTCGCAATGTTCAGCGCTTCCCGGGGAACCTGGTCCAGCCGGTCGATCTGCATGAGTCTGTAATCGGTGTACTTGGCGATGATCTCGATCCGTTCCCGTCGATTGGCATGCGCAATCTCCCGATACAGCCGGTCGAAATCGGCGCCCGACAGCCCCCGGACCTGTAAGTTCACAATATGTTCGCCCA
Organism: Clostridiales bacterium; assembly: GCA_012729355.1. Taxonomy (GTDB): domain Bacteria; phylum Bacillota; class Clostridia; order Peptostreptococcales; family Anaerovoracaceae; genus UBA10908. The sequence goes on along the minus strand of JAAYDG010000008.1, from coordinate 85 downwards.
CCGTCGCATGGTCGAAATGCGTGGTGAGCACCGTAATGTAAGGCTTGTCGGCGAAATAGCCGATAAAGCTTTTCGTCAGAGCCAG
>JAAYDG010000063.1 GCA_012729355.1 Clostridiales bacterium | reverse complement strand
GAGTTTGCCGGAGAAGACGAAATCCTGGGCCCGGAGCATTTGCCTCCCTATCTGCACCAGCGTTTGTTCGAGGCGGAGGAAAGTTCGGAAAAATCCAACAGCGCCGAAAACGACGAAATCGTTCCTCTTTCCCACGCTGTGGAAGATTTGGAAAAGAGCCTGATCCTGCGGGCGCTTGAACAATCGGCATGGAACAAAACGAAAGCCGCTGAACGTCTGGGGATCCCCAGACAAACGCTCACCTATAAGATCAAACAGCTGAAGCTGGCCAACGGCGCAACGAAGGCAGAGCGGGGATAGAATCGACAAGAATTTGTCGATTCACAGATGAAATATGCCACATATTCGTCACTCGCGCATGGGCAACCTTTCAAAGCCTTGCAATGAAAGGCTTTGAAGTTGGCATATGAATTGCATTTACCAATCTTAGCACAATCGTTTACCCTAGCTGAGTTGAAAGGAGTACAAAATGATCATCGGAGTATTAAAGGAGATCAAACCGAACGAATACCGAGTCGCTGCGGTTCCCGATACGGTCCGTGAACTGGTAGGCAGAGGACACGAAGTGTATGTGGAGCACGATGCCGGCAAAATGGCCGGGGCTTCCGACGAAGACTATGCGGCGGCAGGCGCCAAAATCGCCGATGCGGACACCGTGTATACCAAGAGCAAATTGATTTACAAAGTCAAAGAATTTTTCCCGCAGGAATTCAAGTACATCACGAAAGACAAAATCCTGATCACGTATATCCACTCCAATGCGCATCCGGAAGAGACCGAAGTGCTTCTCCAAAGCGGATGTACGGCCTTTGCCTACGAAGATTTTCGGGATGCCAACGGCGGATTTCCTCTGCTCAAACCCATGAGCCAGATCGCAGGACGCGGCGGATTTATGGCAGCCATGCATTTCAAACAAGCCGTACACGGCGGCGACGGACAGATGCTGTGCAATATCCCCGGTGTGGACACCCCGGTGGTGACCATCATCGGCGCCGGAAACAGCGGTCTGGGAGCGGCCACCTTTGCAGCGGCTCTGGGCAACGAAGTCCGGTTGATCGACAACAATCTCAAGGCGCTGGAGGCCGCCAAACTGGCGCTGCCTCCCAACGTGACCTTCCTGATGTCCAACCGGGCCAACTTTGTGAAATGCATCAAAGAATCCGACGTGATGATCAACTGCATCATGTGGGACAGGACCAAGAACGAACCGCTCGTCTGGAAGAAAGATCTGAAGATGATGAAGCCCGGCGCCATGATCGTGGACGTCGCCTGCGACGAACCGGGCGCTATCGAAACCTGCAGCAGTACGACGCACACCGATCCCACCTTCGTGGTGGACGGCATCGTTCACTACTGCGTGGATAATATTCCTTCCGCCTTTGCCAAGACGGCATCGGAAATGCTGGCTTCGGCCACGCTGCCCATCGTTTTGGAAATCGCAGACAAAGGCGTGGAAAAAGCGCTCAAGGAGAACAAGTACTTCATGCGCACAGGGCTCACCTGCTATGACGGGAAGTTGACTCTGGCGGAAACGGCCATCAAACAGAACCGCCCGCTGACCGACGTGAACGAACTGGCCGAATCCTTCTGATTCGAAAAGAAAATTTGCATTGAAAAACGCCGCGGTCACGGAATCATCCGGAGGCCGCGGCGTTTGCGTTTCTGCGTACTTACAGTTCGGCGGTCAGCTCGGTCACACGCACTGCGGTGCCGGCGATCCGGACCCGGGTGGATCCCCGGTCTTTTTCGGCCCAAACGTGGACCAGTCCGTCGTATCCGGCCTCCTGGCCCTGTTCGATCAGGATATCGCAGCGTTCCATGTCCGGATTCATAAAAGTGATATAGTAAGCGCCCATGACGCCGCAGGCGGTCCCGGTGATGGGATCTTCCACGCGTCCGGTGATCGCTGCGGAAAAGTGTCTGCCGTGAAGCGTAGCTTCCGGATGGAACGTTTCCGTGCACAAGGGATGAACGGAGGTGTTGGGTCGTTCCTTCAGAACCGACGGAAAAGCGGAATGGTCGGGGACCATGCGGGTACAGGCTTCCAGACTTTTCACAGGAAGAATCAGCGTCCAGAGTCCGGTGGAGCCGTAGACAATGGGATAGCGCGTATCCAGATCTTCCGCATGCAGTCCGATCGTGCCCAGGAGGTGGCGAGCGCTTCCGGAGAACGGCTCGAACACCGCTGCGGACTGGGTCATGGAAATCTCCTTCGTATCGGGGCTGTATCCCACGTCGATGATCCCGGCTTTCGTTTCCACGCTTTGATGGAACGGAGCCTCGTCGGGACTCATGCTGTTGTACAAGGCATAAATGGATGCGACGGTGGCATGTCCGCAGAGGTTGACTTCCGCTCCGGGGGTAAAGTAGCGGAGTGATAGATCCGCTCGTTGAGAGGGCAGGATAAAAGCACACTCGCTGAATCCGATCTGGCGGGCGATCTCCTGCATTTCTTCGGTGGTATACGACGCTGCATCCAAGATGACGCCGGCAGGGTTCCCCTTGCCGGCGATCGTGGTAAAAGCGTCATAATGTTCTACTTTTACTGTTTTCATTTCTGTCTCCGATTATTCTTTATACTGTTCCAGTCCGAGTTTGAGCAGCTCAATGGCCCGTTCCAGATCCTGACAATTCAGGACATAAGCGATCCGGATCTCATCGATCCCTTTCCCCGGAGTGGCGTAAAATCCGCCGCCGGGCGCGTACATGACGGTCTCTCCCTTGTCTTCGAACTCCGTGAGCAGCCAGACCAGGAAATCTTCCGTATCCCTGACCGGCAGCTTTGCCATCACATAGAAGGCGCCCTTGGGTTCTTTGCAGACGATGCCCGGGATCTTGGACAGGGCATTGTAGACGGTGTCTCTTCTTTTTCTGTACTCTTCGCGCACTTCTTCGAAATAACTTTTGTCCACGGTATACAGTTCTGCGGAAGCCAGCTGGTCCAGGGTGGGTACGCACAGTCTCGCCTGGCAGAGCTTCATGAAGTGACTTTGAAATTCCTTGTTCTTCGTGATAACGACACCGATCCTGGCACCGCAGGCGGAGAAGCGCTTGGATACGGAATCGATCAGGATCACGTGATCCGCCGCGTGCTCGAAACTCCCCATGGAGGACAGGGGTTCTCCGCTGTAGATGAACTCTCTGTACACTTCGTCGGCGATCAGGAACAGATCGTGTTCCACAGCCAGGTCCGCCAGCATCTTGCATTCTTCGTGGTTCAGAACGGCACCGGTGGGGTTGCCCGGATTCGTGAACATGATCGCCCGGGTGTTGGGCGTGATCAATGGTTCTATTTTTTTCTTGTCTGCGTAATGATAGCCTTCTTCGGGGGTCGTGGGAATGGGAACGATTTTGGCGCCGGTGGTGTTGACGAAGGTGCTGTAGTTCGGGTAGAACGGTTCGGGAATCAGGATCTCGTCGCCTTCGTCCAGGATCGTCGCCATGGTAAAGATCAGGGCTTCGCTGCCGCCGGCCGTCACCACGATGTCCGGGGTATCGTAGTGGATCCCGATTTCCTCAAAGTACTTCTGCACCGCTTCGATCACGGAAGGAATGCCCGGCGAGGGGGCATAAGCCAAAACAGGTGCGTCAAAATTGCGCACGGTTTCAAAAAAAACGGGAGGTGTTTTGATATCTGGCTGACCGATGTTGAGATGATAAATTTTTTTTCCCTGTTTGACGCATTCCACCTGATACGGGTAGAACTTGCGGATCGGGGACAGAGCGCAACGTTGGATTTTGCTGGAAAATTTCATGGTCTCCTCCTTATGATACGAACACGAGGGTTCTCTTTTCGATTGTATTATATCACGTTGCCAAAAGGATTAAAGACTAAATTGCATGAGAAGAGACTTTTTCACCCAAAGAGACGAAACAACCTTATACTTTCTCAAAGAGAGGCATTTCAAAAAAGTATTTGACAAGTGGCTCAAGGTCGAATAAACTGAACCACAATATAAAAAGCAATGACGGAGTATACCCGGGCGTCATCGTGTTGCAGAGAGTCGGCATATGCTGAAAGCCGATACCGAAAGTCCCGTTGTTCTCGCTCCCGAGCCGGATCCCCGAACGCTTTGCCAATAAGGGGTCCCGGAAGGCCCCGTTATCGAAGCCCAAGGTTTGATGGAACCTGCAGAGTGACCGGGTTTTTCCGGTAAACAGGGTGGTACCGCGGTTGTATTCATCGTCCCTGGAGTATAGCTTACTCCGGGGATTTTTTCTTCCCCGGGCAACAAAATGAACGGAGGATCCAACGATGAGCCAAAGAATCAAGATTTTCGACACCACGCTTCGGGACGGAGAGCAGTCGCCGGGTTGCAGTATGAATCTGGCCGAAAAGGTCGAGCTCGCCAAACAATTGGAGCGCATGAATGTGGACGTGATCGAAGCCGGTTTTGCCATTTCTTCGCCGGGCGATTTTCTGTCGGTGAAAACCATTGCCGAAACAGTGGAAAATTCCGTGGTTGCCAGTCTTGCCCGCGCAGTCCCCCTGGATATCGACAGGGCCTGGGAAGCCGTATCGGGCGCGAAACAGCCCCGGATCCACACGTTTCTGGCCACTTCTCCGATCCACATGGAATACAAGCTCGACATGACGCCGGAGCAGGTCCTGGAAACGTCCGAAGCGATGGTGCGCAGGGCGAAGGGCTACTGCGGAGATGTGGAGTTTTCCGCCGAAGACGCAACCCGGAGCGACCCTTTGTTTCTGGCGCAGGTATTCGACGCGGTGATCCGGGCCGGCGCCACGACGATCAATATTCCCGACACCGTAGGCTATGCGGTTCCGGAAGAGTTCTACGAGTTCCTGATGAAGATCCGCCGGCACTGTCCGGCGTTGGACAGCGTGACGGTCGCCGTGCACTGTCACAACGATCTGGGCCTGGGCGTGGCCAACTCGCTGGCGGGGATCCGCGCCGGGGCGACGCAGATCGAGTGCACGATCAACGGGATCGGAGAACGGGCCGGCAATGCGGCCATGGAAGAGATCGTCATGGCTCTGGCGACCCGCCGGGATATCTACGGGGCCCAAACCGGCATCCTGACGACGGAACTGGTCCGGGCATCCAAGCTGTTGTCCAGGATCACGGGGGTCAATGTGCAGCCCAACAAAGCCATCGTCGGGGAGAATGCTTTCGCCCATGAAGCAGGCATCCATCAGCACGGCGTGCTCAAGAATAAAAAGACCTACGAGATCATGACGCCGGAATCCGTGGGATTCAAAGCCAATCAGATGGTGCTGGGCAAGCACTCCGGAAAGCATGCCTTCCGTACGAAGTTGAAGGATCTGGGGTATGAGGTCTCGGAAGATGAATTGGTCGTTGCCTTTGAACAGTTCAAAGATATCGCCGATAAAAAGAAACTGGTATATGATCGGGATATCGAGGCGCTCATCAGTAAGCGGCTGGCCGAGGTGCCGGCGGTATACACCCTGGATCGATTTGTGATCAACAGCGGAAACTCCATCACGTCCACAGCGGTCATATCGCTGATCAAAGAAGAAAAAGTATACGAAAAAGTATCCCGGGGAGAAGGACCCATCGATGCAGCGTTCAAAGCCATCGAAAAAATCGTCGGCTTCAGCATCAATCTGGAGGATTATCAGCTCCGCTCCATTACCGAGGGCGAGGACGCCCTGGGCGACGCTTTTGTAAAGCTGGACGCGAAGGGCGGTCATTTTACCGGCCGCGGCTTGTCCACCGACGTGATCGAAGCCAGCATCCTGGCCTATGTGAATGCCGTCAACAAGATATTGTATGAAGACAGTCTGGTATCCTGACGGTTGCACGTCCAAGGGATCCGAGGAGGATGCCGGAAAGAGAGGAATGATTATGGGAATGACGATGACACAAAAAATCCTGGCTGCGCATGGGGGTCTGGAACGCGTTGAGGCCGGAGATTATATCGAGGCGTCTTTGGATGTTGTCTTGGGCAATGACATCACTGCACCTTCGGCCATACGGGAATTTCGCAGGATGGGTGCGGAAAAAGTGTTCGACCCTCACAAAGTGGTGCTGATCCCGGATCATTTTGCGCCCAACAAGGACATCAAAGCAGCGCAACAGTGCCTGGAGATGCGCCGGTTCGCGGAAGAACAGGGGATCAGCAACTATTACGAAGTCGGCCGTATGGGGATCGAGCATGTGCTGCTGCCGGAACAAGGTCTGGTCACTGCCGGTGATCTGGTCATCGGCGCCGATTCTCACACCTGTACCTACGGGGCCCTGGGCGCTTTCTCCACCGGCGTCGGGTCTACGGACATGGCGGCGGGCATGGCGCTGGGCAGGGCCTGGTTTAAAGTCCCTTCGGCCATCCATGTGATCCTGACGGGGAAACCGGGTCCCTGGGTTTCCGGCAAGGATGTGATCCTCCACATCATCGGCAGGATCGGTGTGGAAGGCGCTCTGTATCGATCCCTGGAATTCACCGGACCCGGGGTGGCCGAGTTATCCATGGACGACCGGTTTACCATCGCCAATATGGCCATCGAGGCCGGCGCCAAGAACGGCATCTTCCCTGTGGATGAAAAAACCGAGATCTATGTGGAGGCCCATCCCTGCGCGAACCCGCATATGAAAAAAGAGTTCCGGAAGTTCGAGGCCGATGAGGATGCGATATACGAGGAGACGATCCGAATGGATGTAGCCCAAGTCGAATTGACGGTCGCATATCCGCATCTGCCCGAGAATGCCCGGCCGGCTCGAGAAGCAAAGGATGTGGCCGTGGACCAGGTGGTCATCGGCTCCTGTACCAACGGCCGATT
>JAAYDG010000062.1 GCA_012729355.1 Clostridiales bacterium | reverse complement strand
ACGCTACAGATCCAGAAGTCGGCTTAAAGCGTAGGCGACTCCGTCTTCCGCATTGCTCAGGGTGATCACGTCGGCCGCCTCTTTCAGTTCTTCCACCGCATTCCCCATGGCTACGGCGACCTGGGCGGCAGCCAGCATCTGGGCATCATTGGAACTGTCTCCGAAGGACATGATGTTGTCGTGGCTCAGTCCGAGCCTCTCGGCCAGAGCTTTCAGCGCTGTGGCCTTGGAGGTGGTGGCGCCGCCCAGTTCGATATTGTACGGCATGGAACTGACTACCGTCAGTCCGTTGATCCCCTTCAACTCTGCCCAATAGCGCAACCGCTTATCCCCGTCGGGAAATAACAGATTGATGTTTTCCAGCTGATCGGCGTACTCTCTGATCAGCGCCACCGCATCCTCCACCGGTTTTCGGGTCTCCAGCACGTATTTTTGGCTCTTTTCCGTCAGCACGCCGTATCGGGGAAGGTCTTCCATGCAATGCTTATCCGCATAGACTTTGTGATGGAAAAAGACTTCCCGCATCAGTTCCGGATCGGAGATCCAGGGCATGGCGGCCTCCACCGCCTCCCTTGTGAGCAAGTTGGAGTAGATGGTCTCTCCCGTGTGCTGATCCACGATATGCGCGCCGTTGGAGGAAATCATGTAGCGGATGCCTTCCAGGTTCATGACCGCCTCGGGAAAGGCCGAATAGCCCCTTCCTGTCGCAATGACGATGTGATATCCCTTCTCCATGGCCCGTCGGATACACGCGGCGTTGGCCGAAGAAAGAGCCCCTTTTTCGTCCAGCAGCGTTCCGTCCATATCGAAGGCCAGGATCCTGATCTTTTCCAGAACCTCTTTCGTGACTGTGTTTTTGATGATCATATTTCCTCCATAATCCGGCCGGTTTCCGCCGGTTCCTTCTCCAATGTGAGCATGGCTGCCGCCGACAGCACCAGGCTGGCGCCCAGAAGACTCCGCAGCCCGAAGGGCTCGCGCAGGATCAGCACGCTCAACAAAACCGAAATGACCGGTTCCAGAATCCCAAAGATTCCCGCCACCGTAGGCCCTACATATCTTACGGCTGCCGGCACCATGGCGTTGGCCAGGGCAGAGACCAGCACGGCGCCGATGATCACATAAAACCATCCGACGGGCAACATGCCTCCGGAGAGGTCGTATCCGGCCAAAACGCCGAAAATCGTCAGCGAGATCCCGGAAAAAATGCAACCGTAAAAAGAAATCACAAAACCGTTCAGAGATTTCAGGCCCAGCTTATCCATGGCTGTCAGAAAAATTGCGTTGCTCACGCCCGATGCGAAGGCCAGAGCCAGCCCTTTCGGGTCCATCACCGCATTGCTTTCCAGGAAAAACCAGACGCCGGCGAAGGCCAGCAGCAGCGCCAGCGTCTTGGTCCGGCTCAACTTCTCTTTGAAAATAAACACATAGATACAGGCCACGATCACCGGAAAACAGAAGTGCGTGCAGGTGGCCAATCCCACGGAGATGTACTGAAACGAAGAGTACATCAGCACTGCGGTAATAAATCCGCCCTGAACCCCCAGATAAGCCAGTCCGGCCAATTGCCTTTTCGTTACCCCGATGGAAATACGCCTGGTCTTCAGAATCAGAAACAGCAGCAGAACGGAAATCATATTACGATAGACCAAAATCGAAATCGTGTTGCCGCCGCCACCGTAGGCCAATTTCCCCGTAATGCCCGAAACGCCATAGCAAATCGCCGCGCCCGCGGCAAACAGCATGCCCAGTCTTTTATAATTTCTACGATTCATGCCGCCTCTCCTCTGGGTTTTCTGTCTTCCGGAGTCTTTTCCAACCCCAGCAGGATCGCCGCCGCCAGCACGAGAAATGCGCCTGCAGCACTGCGAACACCGAAGGGCTCTTTCAGCAGGATCACACCCAGCAATACCGATGTGACCGGCTCCAGGATCCCTGCGATGCCTGTGACGGTTGCACCTACGTTTCGAACGGCCACCGGGATCATGGTGTTGCCCAGCACGGATACCAGTACCGCCGTGGCCGTAACGTACATCCACGCCCGGGATCCCAGCACATGCTCGAAGTTGTATCCTCGGACCAGCCCGTAAATCCCCAGCCACAACGATGAAAATACGCAGCAGTAAAAGGACAGTTTATATCCGTCCATCCCTTTGAGACCCCGCCGATCCATCACGATCAGATATGCCGCATACGTGGCGCCGGACAACAGCGCCGCAAAGATCCCCAGTGGATTCATTCGGACATCGCTCTCCAGAAAAAACCAGATCCCCGCGACACCCAGGGCCAGCGCCAGGAGTTTCGTACGGCTGAACTTCTCTTTATAGAACAACACGTAGATCACCGCCAGGATGACAGGAAAGCTGAAATGCGCACAGGTCGACAATCCCACGGAAATCAGCGTGTAGGAGGTGTAGAGCAAGACGCCGGTGACGAAGCCGCCCAAGAGACCCAGCCAGGCAAGTCCGACACATTCCTTCCGGTTGATCGACAGATCGGTCTTTCTGAGCTTCAGGATCAGAAAGAGCATGGGTACGGAGATCAGATTGCGGTAAAACGACAGAGCGACGGGGTTTCCCCCGCCCACGTAGGACATTTTTCCGGTGATGGTGGACACGCCGTAGAAAAAGGCGGCGCCCATGGCAAAGATCAAGCCGATCCGCTTATTCATTGTGCGACTTCCTTGTTTTCCTCCTCCAGTGGAATGCGAATCTGATGTGCTGTCAATTCGTCGGAAAATTCATAACTGTCCGACAATACCAGGGTTCCTATATCTTCGATCTGGGGCAGGTCTTCCAAAGACTCAAAGCCGAATTGAGCCAGAAATCCCGGTGTGGTCCCATACAGAATCGGCCGTCCGATGGCCGTGCTCCTGCCGCATTCAGCCACCAGTTCCCTGCGAATCAACCCCTCCAGCACACGGTCGCTGCGAACGCCCCGAATGGAATCGATCTCCCCCTTGGTGACCGGCTGTCGATAGGCGATGATCGCCATCGCTTCCAGCGCAGCCTGGGTAAGGCGTTTTTCCTTGATCGGCGTGCAGAGGCGCTGGATGTAGTCATCGTTTTCCGGGTTGGTGCACAGCTGAAACCGCTGGTCCATTTCCCGGATGCGAAGACCGCTTTCCCGCTCCTCGTACTCTCCCATCAGTTCCCGAAAGCAATCCACCGTTTCCGGAACCGACAGGTTGAACAGTTCTGCGCAGACTTTGGCTTCCAGCGGATCTCCCCAGACGAACAAAAGCGACTCCAGGGCGGATTTGATTTTTTGATTTGCGGACATATTGTCTCCTGTTTCAGCTCCCTTGGGATCGATCTCCCTTAAGCACGATCTCGATGTCTCCGAACTGTTTGGGTTGGCGCACCCGCACGGCGGCTTGCTTGACCAGCTCCAGAACGGAGACAAAGGTGAGCACCACATCGTAGCGGTCGCTTTCCCGTGCGATCAGTTCCGAAAAACGAAGCTTGGGTTTGCGGCGGAAGAAGCTGCGTATCTGTTCGATCTTGTGCTCGATACTCATGCGCTGCCGTTCCACCCGTTCGTAATCCTGCCGGATTTCTTCCAGCTTTTTCTTTCGAAACAGAAATGCGCGGAATGCCCGGGCAAACTGTTCGATGTCCGTGCGCAGCAATTCTTCTTCCGGACCCGTATAGGGATCGAGATCTTCCCGTGGCTTGGTATGAATGTGCGTGCTGATTTCTTCCTGCTGGGCAAAGAACTCAGCCATTTCTTTAAAACGCTTGTACTCCAGCAGCCTGGCCACCAATTCGCTTCTCGGATCTTCTTCCCCTTCGGGAATCTCTTCTTCTTCGGATCCTGGGAGCAGCATTTTCGCTTTCAGTTCAATCAACGCAGCGGCGAGTACCATAAACTCCTGGGCTACCGTCACGTCCTGCCTTTTCATATCACGGATGTAGCTCAGGTATTGCGTTGTGATCTCGGATACACGGATGTCATAGATGCTCATGCGGGCATGTTCGATCAGATAGACGAGCAGATCGAAAGGTCCTTCGAATACATCCAGTTTGACTTTATACGTCATCTTCACCTCTGATATAGGGAATTACCACAAGATATTGTACCATAGATAGCCCTATTCAACAAGAAACAGGCGGCCGAAAGGCCACCTGTTTCCGGAAGATTCGAATCGTTCGATCAGTCCGCTTCCGATGCCGATGCGCGGACCACATCGGTGGCCAGCCGCGTCTCAAATGCAGGGGCATAGTTTCGTGTGGACAGCCATCCTTCCAAGACGCTTTTGTTATAGAGACATTTCTCCGCATAACCGGTCCTGTAATCGCCCTTTTTTACTGTAAGGACCCCCTGATTGTACGCAGAAAGAGCTTTGATTACGTCCCCTCCGAACATCCAAAGACGGTCCCTGATGTATCGCGTTCCGAATTCCAGATTGATGTGGACATCCTTCAGCTGTTTATAGGTAATCCCGTAGGCTGCTGCCGTCCGCGGCATGATCTGCATGATACCGACTGAGCCGAACGTCGCAACGATCCCTGCCTGAAACGCGGATTCCGTTCGGGCAACAGCCATCAGCAGTTCCTGATCCACGCCGTATACCGTAGCTTCATGGCGGAAAAGGTATTCATAGAAGTAGGATTGATACAGACTCAGTTCCGGCCGGACACCTCGAATGTAGGCCGCACGGCCTCGGATATACGACGCATTCGTCTCGCTGTAATAGCTTTCCGCAGGAACCGATGCGTCGGTGCTGATGTACAATCCCGTCAGCTGGTCGAAGTGGGCATCCCAGCTGAGCATGGCGCTGCTGCGCAACGCAGCCAGGGGAATGTAAGGGACCTGACCCACAAAAAGGATCTCTCCTTCGTTGAGTTTCAGGATCTCCGCCTCGGGCTCGGAAGCAGCCTCCTGTGCCGAGACTGCCCGCAGCAAGCCGGACAGGGACCAGATCACCGGGTCCAAAATCTGACGCCATTTGGCGGCCAGCGCGGTGACATCTCCGTTGTCGAAGGAACGGACGACCGCCACTTTGTATTCTTCGGCCTTCGTGCCGGTCCGGTCCTCCAGGTTGCAGGCCAGGTCGGCTTCCTTGACGGTCTTTCCGCTGGGTGCGACGGGCTGGAGCAAGATCAGACGGCCCGTTTCGTCCATGCGCACTTGAATGCCGAGAGCTGCGCCGAGAGAAGCGGTCAAGGGCAAATAGGTCTGCCCTTCCCGGATGACGATGGGATCGTTCAATTGATAATTATGGATCAGCACGCCGTTGACATAGATGTCGCGGGCGAGGAACGACAAACGAATTTCTTCTTCTGCTGCGATGGGGATATAAGATGAAAGCCATAAGGCAAGGGCGATGGTCAGCGCCAGGCTTCTCCGCAGCAACTTATTGTGAAACATGCATTTCCCTTCCTTTCGTTGGAGAAGTAGAGATATTTTAACACATGCAGGTTCTTTTGGCTAACGTTTCCGTGACATTTATGTTATAAATAGATAACAAAGCGAAAAGGAGATTGATATGCATACTATTTTAGTCGTTTTATCCATGGATGAAAAACAGCGGAGACTCCTGGAGAGCAAAGCCCCGGATGCTTCCTTTGTCTACCGGGACCAAAAAACGGTCCCCGAGGAAGACGTGGGAAAGGCCGATGTCATTCTGGGCAATGTCCCTGCGGCCTATCTGCAAAATGTGCCGAAACTGCGCTGGCTTCAGCTGGATTCTGCCGGATCGGACAGCTATGCCGCCCTCCCGGCCTTCCGACAAGAAGGAACCCTGTTGACCAACGCTTCGGGTTGCTACGGCGTCCTGATCTCGGAATATATGGTGGGCGCAGCCCTTTTGCTCAGCGTCGGTTTCCACAAATACCGGGATCAGCAGACCGCCCGCATCTGGCGGGACGGCGACCAGGCAAAGACCGTCAGCGGATCCCGGACCCTTGTGGTGGGCCTGGGAGATATCGGCAGCCACTTTGCCAAGAGCATGGATGCCCTGGGCAGTACCGTAACGGCCATCCGACGGACATCGGGCCCCAAACCGTCTTTCGTGGAATCGGTCCACACCTTGAAAGATCTTCCCACACTGCTGCCGGAAGCCGACATCGTGGGCGTTTGTCTTCCCCAGTCGCCCGAAACAATGAACGTTTTCGATGCCGAAGCATTTGCCGCCATGAAGCCCGGCGCCTTCCTGATCAACGTGGGGAGAGGCTCGGCCGTGGATGCCGACGCCCTGACGGAAGCCCTCCGCAGCGGCCGTCTGGGCGGCGCCGTGCTGGATGTGTTCCGGCCCGAACCGCTGCCGCAGGATCATCCGCTCTGGGCGGAACCCAATGCCATGATCACACCGCACATTGCCGGACTGGATGAACAGCCCGACGCCCACGGAAAGATCATCGCCCTGTGCACCAGGAACCTGGAGCATTTCATGAAAGGGGAACCTTTGGAAAGTCTGGTGGACCCGGAAACGGGCTATCGGAAGAAATAGAAAAATGACGCCCGGCAAAAAGCGGGTAGTCACAAGGATAAGTTCTGAACCCACCCCATAAGGTAAACTGAATACGGAAAACACCTCATTTCCGATCAATTCCGAAATGAGGTGTTTTTTAATAAATGACGATAAAAACAACGAGGGTTGTCCCAAAATGACGTCATCAATAAAAGCTTAGATTCCATTGTGCTTACAAACTTGCCGCCAAATCAGAAATGGTTATTGTATCATACATTCATTGCGGTAGCGGATGAATTGTTGTTATTCGTTTTGCGGTTAATTGACCAAAGTCAAAAAGCGGAGGATAAGAAATTATCTTACCCTCCGCTTTTTGTGTCCTCAACCCACATAATACGAAATCTGATTTATGACGGCATCCTTGTGTCATGGTATTTTTTACCCTCTTTGCGTCCGCTATCTGCCGTTCCCAGCAATCCTGCTGGTTGTCATAAAATTTTAGTGAGGCGAAAAAGACGAAGGTTGATATTCTCCCTTTTTCACTGAGAAGGGACAATTTTCGCGCAACAAATGGTCACATCCCACGGTATATGCTATAATAAAAAATATAAATGCATTATAAGCCCAAGTGCCAAACGACTCTTGTCGATGAAAAAAAAACAATCATGTAAATCAACCGGTGGAAGGAGGAACGTATATGCATTTTCAGTACAACCCCCATATCTGGGTTTATCTCGGCACGGCGGCGATACTGCTTCCGGTTGTGGCATATACGGCATATAAGCGGGCTGCCGACCGGCTGTGGATTATCACCCAGGCGATGGTCATTCTTTGGTGCCTTGGATACGTTATGCAAATATCAACGACAGATCTCAAAACAGCCGCCTTTTGGTACCTTGTTTCCAATGACTTCGTGGGATTGAAGGCCCCGGTCATTTGGCTGTTATGGGCTTTGACGGTCGCCGGCCGCAAAAGACAGATCACCCGTCTCCGGGTGACGCTGCTTCTTGTTTTTCCGGTGATTACCGATATTCTGAATCTGACTAATTCGTGGCACGGCCTGGTATACCGCCGGATGTGGCTGGATATGTCGGGGGATCATCCGCTATTATATTTTATTTGCGGCCCCTGGTACTGGGTAATTGCCGCTTATTGCGGTATTTTACTCCTGGCCGTGATCGCCGTCCAGGTCAAAGCGGCCCTGAACCGGGAGCTGCTGCATCCGAGACAAGGTTTGGCTATAGCCGCCGGGACCGCCGCCGTTTTGATTTTTATTTTCTTGAGTATCATCACACAGGGCTCAATGTTCGGTTATTATGATCTCACTCCGGTTATGATCGGTGTCGCCGCGGTCCTCGCTGGTCTGGCCTTCCGTTTTCGGGCGCAGGAGGCCGTACCGGTTCCCCGCAATGCGGTCATGGAGAAGATGACCAGCGCCGTGCTGATCCTGGATGACCGTAACCGGATCATGGACTTGAATCCGGCGGCCGAAGCGTTTTTCGATCTGAAAGCCTCCAAAGCAGCCGGCCGCGTCTTTGAAGAAGCTTTGTTAGGCTGGCCGGAGCTCATTGCGGCCAGCCGTGATAAGTCCGTCAACTGTGAATTTTCCCGTGACGGACGGCATTACGAAGCCTATTTTTTCGCTCTAAACGACGGCCGGAACGCGGCAGGTTACATAGTGGTGATCCAGGATGTCACGGCCAATAAAGCGGTCGAGACACAACTGGCCCAACACCGGCAGGCTTTGCTGGTTTTGCAGGAAAGAGAGCGGTTGGTCCGGGAGTTGCATGACAGCCTGGGGCAGGTCTTGGGTTATACAAATATCCAAATACAGGCCGTCCGGGAAATGCTTAATACCGGCCAGCTTCCGGCGATTGACGGCAGCCTGGCGCGTTTGTCTCAGGTGATCGCGGAGGCCAATACGGAGGTCAAGGAGTTCATTTACGGGGTCAAAACCACCCTGCTTTTTAAAGAAGGCTTTTTCCCCGCGTTGCAGCAATACCTGACTCATTTTGAACGAAATTTCGGGGTCTGGACTCAAATGCAAAACCAAGATAACCTTACCGAGGAAGACCTCGATCTGACAGTAGGGGTACAGCTTTTCAGAATCATACAGGAGGCCCTCGCCAATGTGCGCAAGCATGCCCGGACCAGTGAAGCAACCATCGTTTTTCTGAAAAAAGACCGGCAAATTCTGATTTCAGTGGCCGACGATGGCGTGGGGTTTGATCCCAAAAAGCTCACGGCTGGACAATCCTTCGGACTGGAAGTGATGCGGGAGCGCGCAGGGCAGATCGGTGGGGAAATCCGAATCGACACTGCGCCGGGACAGGGCACTACGGTGACGGTAACCATCCCTCGCTTTACCGGTCCTTGCGGGGGAGCAGAGCCGGAAGGCCCCAAGGGTGACCCCACAGAAAAAGACAGTAAAATCAGAGTCTTGTTGGCGGACGATCACATCCTGTTCATGGAAGGGCTGAAAAACTTGATTCTCTCCAAAGGGTTTGAGGTCGTCGGTACTGCCAGAGACGGCCTTGAAGCTCTGGAAAAAGCCCGCTTACTGCATCCCGAGATGATTTTGATGGATCTGCAGATGCCCCGCTTAAGCGGCCTGGCGGCTACTCGGTTAATCAAGGCTGAGATGCCGGAAATCAAAATCGTGATCCTGACCATATCCGACCGGGAGCAGGACCTTTTCACGGCGGTTCAAAACGGGGCTTGCGGATACTTATTAAAGGGACTTAGAACAGATGAGTTTATTGAACAGCTTTTCGACCTGGCTTCGGGCAACGCAACTATCTCGCCCGAATTAGCCGCTCAGGTTTTGGAGGAATTCATAAGGAATGAAAAAGATACGTCGACGGCAGAACATAGTCCGGTCAAACCCGAAGAATATTTATCCAAACGACAGATTGAGATTCTGGCTCTGATAGCAAAGGAATATACTTACAAGGAAGTGGCGTCCAAGCTTTTTATCAGCGAGCGTACCGTTAAATACCAAATGGCCGATATTCTGAAAATACTTCAGCTCCAAACCCGCCGCCAGGCAATCGCTTACGCACGGGAGGTGGGGCTGGGAAAGGAAAGCGGGAGTTAGGAAACGAAAAGAATCATGCTGAGAATATCGGTTATCATCCTCATGCTGAAAACGTGCTACGGAATCAGAAAATGCGAGATCTTTTCCGGCGGTCAAATAACACTTTAGTTCGGTATGTAAAATGGTTTCTGGACAGTTTATAGCAAAGGCAATCCTTTTTTGACAGGATTGCCCTTTTTTTGCCTTTTTTTTGCCCCCCAAAAAATCGGAGTTACTATTATAATTTATTAAAAGAAGTCGATTCTTGCGTCGTTTAATTTTTGATATAAGTAAGGAGAGTTTAGTGATGAGCAGTACATCCTCACGAAAAATGAATAATTTTAAAGAAGCCTGGACAAGCCTTTTTCCAGGCAAATCAACAACCGCCCAGACTCCGGAGGCTCAGGCAATTTCACAGCCGGCTGCATCACAAGAAGAAAATACCTCAAAAGCGCCCGACAAAAAAGGAGTTGTTAAGACTACGGGGTCAAATATGGCGAAAAGCCTGCATTCGGATTCTTCCGAGGTTACCGTAATCTCCAAGGATACAGAAATTAACGGCTCCATAACAAGCAAGGCAAACATAAAAATTACGGGCACCGTAAAAGGAAACATAACGAGCGATGCAAATGTCATAATTTCCGGAACAGTGGAAGGCGATATAAGCGGGGAATCCATTGCATTACAAAGCGGCAGCATCACTGGGAATATTACAAGCAAGACTACCGTCACCGTATCGGAGAAATCAATGATTGAAGGCGACATCAAATGCGGTAAATTCAACTTAAACGGCAATGTGAAAGGAAATGTCCAAGCATATTCATCGGCTACATTGGGAAGTATCGCCGTCATTCAGGGCAATCTGACGTCTCAATACCTTTCCATAGAGGAAGGCGCGACTGTCGACGGCGCTATTAAGGTCAGCAGAGACAGGGAGTCTCCAATGGGAAATATGTTCCAAATCGGCCTTAACAAGCCCATTGCTGCTGAATGCATATAGAAAACAGAGGGATATCCGCTTTTCTCTCACGCTTGAAGTATCTTCGATTGCGCTGATGCGCCTGGCTTTCTCTATCTTTAATCCACCCGTACCCTCGCCAGCATCTCTTCACTGGAGATCTTACCCTCTACGTAATCACGCCGGGCCTGACCGGCTGCGGCAGACCAGGTTTTAAACTGTTCCTCGGTCAAATCCCTGCCGCTGCGCTCCCCGGCATATTTCCCCGCCGCGCGGTATCTGCGGGAATAGACCTTGTTGTACTCGGTGAGATATTGCTGCAAATATGTGTCGGCTTCAATCCCTTTTTCAAAGAACAGCTTTGCCCCCACCTGCTTGCAGGTCCTCTTGCCCTTGTACGGCCTGTCGCAGAAATCCCGCTTGCGCTTATCGGTCAGCACGAAATATCGCCCGCAGAGCTTGCACCGCTTCACATACTGCCCGTTTTTCAGCATCTCGGTAAATTCAAAGAACAGCATCTCGTCCAGATACTCAATCAGGTAATAGGGCATCAGGCTCACCCCCTCGCCGTTCTGATGCATGATCTCCAACAGATCATCCTGCTCGGTCAGCTTCCAGTCGTGGATATCCCGTAGGGTATCAATATCCACCTTACCTTTCTTTTTTGGCAGTAGCGCATACTGTATTTTCACTGCGGCATCTCCGAACTCGGGATGCCCCGCCATAAACTCGCACAACCGCTCGGACATGATTTTGTCCGGGCGGTTTTCTTTATCCAGGCACATATCAACCGCTTCACGAAAAATCTCCTGCAATTCGATGACACGCTCCAACTCCTCCAGGCAAATGGAAAGTTGCTTGAGTCTCTCGGCATCGATATCGCCCTTGTAGTAAATAGGTGTTTTCAAAATATTGTTGAGCAGCCCCATGAGAAAGAAAAACGCATAGCTGTGCTTATGCTTCAGCGTTTCCGCCACATCGTAAACAGCGTCCCGGACTTCCTGATAATGCTCCATCGAAAGAGGAATGTTCTTTGCCGCCGCCAAACACAGCCGGTACTTGCTTAAGTCCAGCTCGACAAAATCAATTAATCCCTGTCCGATATGCTTCTCCGCGTACTGCCCGTTATGCTCAGCGTCGGTAAACGACATGAAATGAACCAGTCCGTCGCTGCCGTAAAAAACGCGGATGTGCGGATACTGAGCCATGCTTTTCTCCCTCCTGCAAATAATCGAATTTCTTTAAAATCCGTCATTTGCACTTCCCTGTGTACTCCGGATTTTGTCTGTACGATAATGATAGCACAGTGAATGGAAGATTTCAAATTACGATTCATTATCACGTAGGAGGTGAGTCCGATGCACAGCATGAAAACCCTCCCGTCGGGAGGGGCAAGCATAGCGTTCGGCTGTACGCCGACCGCATAAAAAGCGGGGCGCTGCCCCACACCCCGTGGAACGAAAGGAGCGCATGAGCCATGAAAAGCGAACGATTCAACATCCGAATGACACCGCAGGAGAAGGCGGCGATTATTGGCAGGGCAAAACGGGCAGGCCGGACAGCCTCGGAATTTATGATCGATACGGCGCTGAACCGGAAAATCATCGTCATCGACAGTCTGCCGGAGATGGTACGCGAGCTGAAAGCCCTGGGCAGGAATCTCAACCAGCTGATGATTCTGTGCAACATGGGAAAGGTACAGGCTGTTAAGCTGGATGAATTCGAGGAAACCCTTGCGGACATCCACAGCGAGCTTCGCAAGCTGACGGAGGTGCTGTGATGGCTACCTTTACCCCGATTAAAAATCAGAAGCAGACAAAGGGAGCGCTGCTGGGAACGATGCTCTACGCCATCAACAAAAAGAAAACCACCTATGAAGGGCAAAGCCTGGTATCCGGTTTTAACTGCAGCGCCTATACCTCTTACCTTGAAATGATGACCACAAAACAGCAATACCGGAAAACAGATAAGCAGCAATTCTTTCAATTCGTACAGTCTTTCCCCGAGGATACCGACCTGACGCCGCAGGAGGTTCACCAGATCGGTTTGGAGTTTGCCGCCCGGCAGTTTCCCGACTATGAGGTTCTAATTGCCACCCACTGCGACACGGACAACCTCCACAACCACCTTCTGGTCAACTCGGTCAGCTTCAAGACCGGCAAGAAGCTGCATCAGAATCATGGCGATCTGATACAGCACCGCAGGGCCAACGATGAAATTTGCCTCGCTCATGGCCAGCCTGTGCTGGAAAGTTACCACAAAGGCCAGAAGAAAAAACGCGCGCTGGCGGGAGAATATCGCGCCGCCGAGCGCGGCGAGAGCTGGAAGTTCACCCTCATCAAGGCTATTGAGGACGCCCTGCTGTACAGCACAGACCGGAAGAGCTTTATTCAGAATATGGAGTATGAAGGCTACAAGGTTCAGTGGAGCGATACCCGGAAATGTATCACCTACACCTGCCCCAATGGGATGAAATGCCGGGACAACAAGCTCCATGACGAAACCTATCTCAAGGAAAATCTGGAGAAGCTGTTCGAGTACCGCGCCGAGCATGGTTTCACTCCGCTTACCCCGGAGCCGCTCGAAGGTTGGCTGGGACAGGTGGAGAAAGCGGAAAAGCTATCCGGCGACCTTATTTCTCTCGGCAAAAACTTGGAGAGTGTGGGCGATGCGCCACCTCCGCTTACGTCGCACTCATGGACGGACAGTAAGCAGAAGCAGCGGGAGGCCCGCAAGAAACTCGCCCAAGGGCACAAGCTCCAGCGTGAGCAGGAACAGGAAATGGATCTGACGCTGTGACCCCAACGGGGAGAAAGGAACCCTATGGACAGAGAAAAAATGATTGCGCGGCACTATCTGGACACCGGCATTCTCGGTGCCTATGAAACCGCCGAGGTGGTATGGGACGAAGTGGTGGATGGGAAGTGTGTCCCCTGCTTTGAGGACGCGATGGCTGTTTTCGATACCGGACAGACCAGAACCGACCGCATGATGGATATCGAGGGCAGACGCTTCCGCGTCCGCTCGGTGTTCCCGACAGACACCGAAATTACCCCCACGGACAAACTCCTGGCACTCATCGACACAGAGTTCGAAAAGGATATACGGACTGCCTGAAATCAGTAGACTTGCGGCAACCGATACGGTATGATGTGTGATACCGTATTCGGTTTGCCGCAAGAAAAGGAGGATTTTAATCATGGCAAACCAGGAGAAATATACGATTTTGTATGGCAGGCTCAGCCAGGAGGACGAGCGTGAGGGCGAGTCCAACAGCATCCAGAATCAGCGGCAGATGCTGGAGAAATACGCGGAGGACAACGGCTTCACCAACCTGAAATTTCTGTATGACGACGGCTACTCCGGCACCAACTTCAACCGTCCGGCATGGAAGGAGGTGATGGAACTGATGGAAAGCGATCAGGTCGCCACCCTCATCGTCAAGGACATGTCGCGGCTCGGAAGGGACTACCTTCTTGTGGGACAGTACACAGAAATGATCTTTCCCAGCTACGGCGTCCGCTTCATCGCTGTCAACAACAACGTGGACAGCCTGTATGGCGATAACGACTTTACCCCGTTTGTGAACCTGTTTAACGACTTCTACGCCAAGGATACCAGCCGGAAGATTCGGGCGGTGAAAAAGGCGCAGGCGGAGCGCGGTGAACGGATCGGCACAAGGCCGCCCTACGGCTACAGGAAAAGCGAGAACAACCCCAAACAGATTGTCCCAGACGAGCAGGCAGCGGACGTTGTGCGGCATATTTTCCGGCTCTGCGCCGAGGGCAGCGGCCCCAGCCAGATCGCCCGGCAGCTCAAGGCGGAGCGGGTTCTGACGCCCACCAATTACTACTACCGGCAAACCAATGTGGTATTGGTAAATCTGGACACGGAAAGGCCATACAACTGGAGTAAGACCAAAGTGGCCAGTATTCTGGAGGATGTGTCCTATCTCGGGCACACGATCAATATGCGCTACACCACCGTGTCCTACAAGAACAAAAAGCAGGTTGAGCGCCCGGAATCCGAATGGCTGAAGTTCGAGAACACCCATGAGCCTCTGATTTCACAGGAGCTTTGGGACATCGTACAGGACATCCGTAGTCACAAAAAACGTCCTCCCAAACAGATGGACACCCCCAATCTGTTCTCCGGCCTGGTGTTCTGCGCCGACTGTGGCGGTACGCTGGTGCTTCACAGGGCGCACACCATGATGGAAACGCAGAACAACTTTATGTGTTCCACCTACAAGAAGCGCGGCAAAGAGGAGTGCAGTTCCCATTACATCCGGGAAACCCAACTCAAAGCGATTATTCTGGACGACCTCAAGCGGGTGACCCACTACGCCCGGCAAAAGGAAAAGCTGTTTGCGGAGCATATCACCCGCAAAAACTCCGCCGAAACCCGGCAGGAGATCACCCACACCCAGCGGGAGATTGACGCCGCCAAGCGGCGGGATGGTGAACTGACCACGTTGTTCAAGCGGCTGTATGAGGACAATGTGTTGGGACGTATCCCCAACGAACACTTCCGGCTGCTCTCCTCGGAGTACACCACCGAACAGGCGGAACTACGGGAGAAGCTCCCGAAGCTGGAGCAACGACTGGAACGACTTCAGAACTCGCTGACCAATGTAGCGCAGTTTATTGACAAGGCCAAACGGTACAGCGACATCACGGAGCTTACGCCGGAAATCCTGCGGCTGTTCATTGAGAAGATCGTGGTGGGAGAAAAGTCGCAGAAATATTCCCGCACTGCCGAGCAGGATATCTGGATTTACTACCGCGACATCGGGCTGATGGACACGCCGGTCGAACCATCCTGCGAAACGGAAGCAGTGCCTGAGGAATACGAACTTATGGATGTCCAGGCTACTATTCTGACAGCATAGGCAAAAAAGCAGGGCGGACAGCCCAAACTGTCCGCCCCATCACAGGGATTTATACCCGGTTCACTTTTTGTCCCTATGATACCCCGCCTAAGCCGGGCGTCATCTTTTCGTTTTTTCGTTATGCTCTTTTGAAGTGCTCCAGCAGCAGCTTGTCCCGAAGCTTCGTGCTGCACAGCTGTTCGAATTCCGCCGGTGTGCCGGTCTGCAATCCCTTTTCCACGGCACTCTTGATGATGCCGATCTGGGCACAACTGCTGTCCAGCATGTTCACGCCCACCAGGTTCGATCCGTTCCAGGCTCTTTGCACGTAACCGCCGTTCCGCTCTTCTGTTTCCGTGCGGGTACCGCTCGTCAAGTCCCCGAATCCGGAGAAAACCATGTGTATAAAGTGAGTGATGTTGTGGGGGATCGCGCCGCTGTAGACGTCCTCCGCACCGGCCATATTGCGGCCTGCGGTCCTGCCCTGATAGCGAGCGTTGGGCCAGAGGCCGATGATCTGCTTCTTTCCGGTCAGCAGGTTCATGCCCTGAGCCACATCTCCGGCAGCGTAGACATCCGGGTCGCTGGTGCGCATGTGGTCGTCCACCAGGATCCCTCTGTCGATCTCGATCTGCTCTCTGTCGATGAATCCCAAGTTGGGACGAACCCCGATGCAGACTGCGATGAGATCCGCCTCTTCCGGCGGCTTTCCGTCCGAAAAGTACCCGCTGAGCTTCCCGTCCGCTTCCAGGATCTTCTCGATCCCCGCTCCGAACCGAAGGCGGATGCCTTTGTCGGTCAGCCGATTCTCGATGACGCAGGCGCACTCTTGATGCGCCGCCAGAGGGAACAGGTAGGGCGCCATGTCCGCCAGGCAAACTTCCGCTCCGGCATCGTACAGCAGTTCCACGACCTTGATGCCCACCATGGACGCGCCGATGACCAAGGCCTTCCCGGGCTTCTTCTCCAGGGCTTCCTTCAGCTTTTGGGCATCCTCTACCGTCCGCATGGTGTACACTCTTTCGCGGTCCATCCCTTCGATGGGCGGCAGGAAAGGACTCGCGCCGGTGGCCACCAGACATTTGTCGTAGGGATACACGGCTCCGGAAGCGGTGCTGACGGCCTTCGTTTTGGTGTCCAGTCCGGCCACAGGTGAACCCAAGTGCAGCGTTACGTCATACTGCTCATAGAGATCCATGTTGCAACCGTAGGGGAACATCGCCTCGAATTCGATTTTTCCCGATACGTAATAAGTAGTCAGCATGGGATTGTAAGCCGGCTGCGCACTGTCAGAAACGAGATGGATCTCCCCTTCGTACTGATTTTCCCGAAGGGCTTTGACCGCCTCGACGGCAGCGCCGCCGTTTCCGATGATGCATATTTTTTCATTCTTTGGCAAATGGTTCACCGCCCTTTATCTGTGGATCCGCGGGGGATCAGATCCCCGCCGAATACTTGTTGCCCGTGGCCAGCACCAGTCTGGCGGCCACTTTCGTCTGTTCCTTTTTGCTCAGTTCGGCAGTGTCGCCGTAGCGCAGGGCTTTCGCCGGACAGGAGGCAACACAGGCCGGCTCGGCCTCTCCGTCCTGCAGGCGGTCCAGACACAGGTTGCACTTCTGCATCAGGTCGTCCTTTCCGTATTGCGGGATGCCGAACGGACAGGCCTGGAGACACATTTTGCAGCCGATGCACTTGCTCTCGTTCACCACGACGCGACCGCTTTCCTTGTCCCGGGAAAGCGCTCCTGTGGGGCAGGCGATCACGCAGGGCGCATCCGCGCAGTGCATGCACGACAAAGAGATGTAACTCACCGTTTCCTGACCGTAGTCGCCTTGCTCCACTTCCATGACGCGTCTCCAGATCGGAGCGGTTTGGGACAGAGCTTCCTCCAATGTATGGGGCGCCAAATCGTTTTCCTGCTTGCAGGCCGATTGACAGGCGAAGCAGCCGATGCATCTGTCGATATCAAAATAAATTGCCTTGCTCATGAGAGGGCCTCCTTTTCCGTTTTGGTCATTTGGGCCAGACAGCTGGTGTAGTTGGCCTGGCTGGAAATCGGACAGAACTTGTCGTCGATGCTCAATTCGTTGTAGTTCGCGTCCGGCCATCCGCCGGGCACGTACACACTTCCTTCGCTGACGATGTTCGTCACGTGGGCCTTGATCTTCATTTTGCCCCGCAGGGACGTCAGCTCGATCATATCTCCGTCCTGGATGCCTTGCTTTTCGGCGTCCAGCGTGTTGACCATCGCCAGGGCTTCCGGCCGCATTTCCCGGATCCACGGGAGCGTACGGCCCTGATCGTGGACGTACATCGGTCCCGGCCTGCCGGTAAAGCAGATGAACGGATATTCTTTGGCCACGTCGGGGGTCGACCTTCTGTTTTCAGCACCTTCCACAAAGCGAGGGAGCGGATCGTATCCGATCTGGGCAAAGACTTCCGAGAAAATATTGGCTTTTCCTCCGGGAAGGGCAAATCCGCTCTTCTGATATTTACGGTATTCGATCTCCCCGAACCAAACCCAAAATTCTTTACTTAATTGTTCGTAAGTAATACCGGAAGGCTTCAGCATCAAGTCTGTGTAATATGCGATGTCTTCCGAAGGAAAGTATTCTCCCAGTCCCAGAGCATTGGCAAGCTTGACGCAGATCAGCCAGTCCGGAAGCGCTTCTTCAAAAGTCGCAACCTGTTTTCTCAGACGGATATACGGAGAGAACCGGTCGTACTGGAAGTATTCGGGCTCCGTCTTTTCCAGGAACATGGCGGCAGGCAGCACGATGTCGGCCAGCTGGATGCTCGTTTCGGTGATGTACGGATCCACAACAGCCACAAACTCCAGCTTTGACAAAATCTCTTTGACCTTCGCGGCATTGGGGAACATCAGCAGCGGATTGCAGGCCTGGATGATCCCGGCTTTGACGGTTCCGTTTTCCACGAGATCCATGGCATCCGGCGTGGGCATGCAACCCTGCATGGCATAGAGCAAAGGATAGTGGCATTCCGGCGGATTGTATTGCGGCACATTGAAAAACTCCACAAACTCCCTCGGCGGCTCATCGGGGTTCACCATGTGATTGAGGGTAAACTCTGCATTCAATTTCGGCGACATGGTGGTGACCACATCTCCGCCGGGGGCGTCGAAATTGCCTGTGACCAGCCGGAGGATCGCGATGGCCCGGGCAGTCTGGGTCACGTTGATGCGGCCTTCGAGACCGTGGCCGGTGATGATGCATACGCCCTTAGTGGTGGCCAGTTCTTCTGCGAAGGAACGGATTTCTTTGGCCGGGATCCCGGTAACCTCCGCGGCCCATTCCGGCGTATAGACGATTTGGTCGCTGTTGCCGCCCCATAAATGCTCTCTCAACTTGCTGAGTCCGGGGTCGTTCGTATAATTATCCACAAATTCATGATCCCAAAGATCTTTTTCGACGATGACATACAAAACAGCCAAGGCCAACGCCAGATCCGTGCCCGGCTCGATCCGAAGATACCGATCCGCTTTGGCGGCCATGTGGAAATGGAGCGGATCGATGGCGACGATCTTGCAGCCCCGATCTCTGGCGTCCAGGGCGAAATGACTTTGGGTCGAGCTGGAAAAAGCCGGCTGCCTGCCCCAATAGACGATCATGTTTGCCTTTTCGTAGTCCGGAAACATCGGTACGCCCGCATAGGTCATGGCCTGGCCGATCACCCGGGGGACAAAGCATTCCGAAGTGCCCCAGGAAACGTCGGCGCCGAAGGCGTGGGCCATCCGCTCGTACATCTGATAGGGAAATCCCCAGCCGGAAGCCTGGCCGTTATAGAATCCCACCGCACGGGGTCCGTGCTCGGCTTTGACTTTGTTGAACGCTTCGGCGATGGTTTTCAGCGCTTCCTCCCAGCTGATGCGCTCCCACTTGTTCTCGCCTCTTTCGCCGGCTCTTTTCACCGGATATTTAAGGCGTCTGGGGTCCTGAAGCATCTGTTTGGCGCTCAGTCCTTTGGAACAGATGGCTCCCTTTGTTCTGGGATCTTTGGCATATCCCTCCACTTTATCCACTTTTCCGTCTTTGAGTTTCACCTTTAAGGAGCAGCTGTTGGTACAGGCTCCGCACACGGTCAAAACTTCTGTTGCATTTCCGTTCATAGCATCCCATCCTTTTTTGTGATCCGAGGCTGTAATCGGGAGAAGACTTGTCTGCTTGTCAGACAGGTTATAGGATCAATATACCAAACACAAATACCGGCGTCAAGGGTTCGGAAAGAGAATCCTTTGTCTGTGCCCTTGCTTATTTCGTTCCAATCTTATATACTTTTTGCGTCGGAAAGAGGAGATGAAACCCTATGTTTATGAAAGCCAACGGGAAAAAGCTGTACGAGGAAGTGGCCGGTCAGATCAAACACCTGATCGAAACCAAACAGTTGAACAGCGGCGATATGCTGCCCTCGGAAGAGGAAATGTCCAAGAGTATCGGCGTTGGAAGATCGACAATAAGAGAAGCACTCCGAAGCCTGGAACTGATCGGCCTGGTGGAAACGAAGAGAGGCAGGGGCACCTTCGTCAAAACGGCCGACGTAAAGGCCTTCAACGACATACTTCTCGACAGCATCAAGCTACTCGATGTGGATTCTTATCACGTCTATGAGATCGACCGGCTCCTGGAACCCAATGCGGCTCGGCTTCTGGCTCAACGAGCGAAAGATGAACACATCGAAATGCTGGAGTCGATCCTTCAAAAGATGGACGAGTCCCTCAAAAGCGGAGGATCGGGAGAAGTCGAATCCCTGGCATTCCATAAAGCAATCTTCAGTGCGCTGGACAATCCATTTCTCGACATCATTTTCGACCTGACGAAAAATGTCCATCAAAAGGATCGGAAGGCTATTTTTAATGTGACGGACCGGGCCCGCAAGACCTACGAGGAACACTACAAAATTTTCGAGGCGATCAAAAGCAGGGATGGAGCCAAGGCTTATCGATACATGGAAAAACACCTCACCAAAGTGGGGGACGTCTACGATAAAATATTCAGTTTCAAGTATTCCGGAGAGATTGATCGAGAAGAAGAATGACCCCAAAATCCGTGCCGTCCGGTGAATCCGGGCGGCATTTTTTAAGTACCTTTAAAGTTCCTGCCAACCGGGATCTCCCGGATCTTCCGCAAAGCGCAGGACCTGCTTGGCGCCCCGCTCATCCACGTAGCCGTATTCCACGGCCACCTCCAGCAGCGCTTCCAGATCCGTCAGGGAATAATTCTCCAAGCCGGCGGCCTTCAGCGTCTCTTTTCCGGTTTTCATATTGTAAGTAAAAATGGAAGCGACACCCAAAACCCGGCAGCCGGCAGCCCTTAATGCATCCGCTGATTCCACACAGCTTTTGCCCGTGGAGATCAGATCCTCGATCACCACCACCTTCTGCCCCGGTTCGCATTTGCCCTCGATCCGGTTGGTCCGGCCGTGATCCTTGGCGCTGCCCCGGACGTAGCCCATGGGCCAGCCCAGGATCCGGGCCGTCAGCGCCGCATGGGCGATGCCGGCGGTGGCAGTTCCGAAAAGTCCCTCTCCCTGGGGGAAGTACTGTCGAACCAACTCCGCCAGGCCTTCTTCCACGTCGTTTCGTATGATCGGATAAGACAGGATCAAACGGTTGTCGCAGTAGATGGGGCTCCGGATACCCGAAGCCCAGGTAAAGGGATCCTCCGGCCGGAGAAACACGGCTCCGATCCGAAGAAGATGTCCGGCAATGATCTCTCTCTGACTATTCATCGATCCCTCCCATAAATTCTTTCCGGCAGCGCAGATACGCTTCCAAGGGATCCGGTGCTGCGGTGATCGGCCGTCCGACCACAATCAGGTCGGACTCGTCCCGGGCGGCCAGGGCCGGCGTAGTGATCCGGACCTGGTCATCGGGTTTCTGATTTTCCGCAAACCGAATGCCGGGTGTGACGCATAAAAAGTGTGGACCGATCTCCCGTTTGATCAAAGCGGCTTCCAGCGGAGAGCATACCACGCCGTCCAAACCCGCTTTTTCCGCATTTCGGGCGTAATGCAGCACGGCTTTTTCCACCGAGCCGGGAATCA
This sequence comes from Clostridiales bacterium, assembly GCA_012729355.1. GTDB lineage: Bacteria > Bacillota > Clostridia > Peptostreptococcales > Anaerovoracaceae > UBA10908. The sequence goes on along the minus strand of JAAYDG010000062.1, from coordinate 5,832 downwards.
ACAGCTGAAGATTCATCGTTTCCTGCCCGGTGCTGGTCAGCTGTGTCACGGCGATGATTCGGGGCCGTCCCTCCGCCGCATTTTCCACAGCCTCTCTGGCAGCCGTCATCATGGCGATGCCGCCGGAAGCGTGAACGTTGACAATGTCCACGCCCAGACTCGCTACGCTGCGCACGGCTCCCCGAACCGTATTGGGAATATCATGAAGCTTCAGATCCAGAAAAATCTTGTGTCCACGCTCCTTGAGTTCCCGGATGATCCCGGGTCCCTCGGCGTAGAACAACTCCATCCCTACTTTTACGAAGGGCCTTGCACTTCCCAGCCGACCCAGAAATGCAAAAGCCTGCTCTTTGCCCTGAAAATCCAGGGCGATGACGACATCTTTCATATCGGATCCTCCTTCTACTGTTGATCCGCGTCGATGGTGGAGACCGGAATGGTCATATCCTCCAGCACGTTCAGCAATACATTGACTGTGGAAAGACTGGTGAAGATTCCGATGTTGTTCTCCACCGCCGTACGTCGGATCATGAACCCGTCTTCGTGGGTGCCTGCCGTGATGTCCTGGGTATTGATGACATAGGTTACATGCCCCCGGGTGAGGCTCTTCAGAATATCGTCGCTCCCTTCGCTGATTTTTTTCTTCAGGCGCGTCTTGATTCCGCTGCGCTTCAGGAAGTTTGCCGTGCCTTCCGTCGCCTCGATATTGAACCCCAGGTTGTAGAAACGGCGAATGAGCGGCAACGCCTTTTGTTTGTCTTTGTCCGCCAGCGTCACGAATACGGTTCCGTAGTTCTCGACTTTGATGCCGGAAGCCTGAAGCGCTTTGAAGAGCGCCCGGTTCAAGTTCACGTCGTAGCCGATGGCTTCTCCCGTGGATTTCATTTCCGGAGAGAGATATGCGTCCAACCCCCGGATCTTGGAGAAGGAAAACGTGGGCGCCTTGACATACCAGCGCTTGCGATCCTCCTGAAGAAACGTGCCGTACCCCAATTCTTTGAGCGTGTATCCCAGCATCACCTTTGTAGCCACGTTGGCCAGGGGAATCCCGGTTGCCTTGGACAGGAAAGGGACTGTCCGAGAAGATCTGGGATTGACCTCGATCACATAGACATTTTCCTGTTCGTCCACAATGAATTGGATGTTGAAAAGTCCCCGGATCCCGATGCCCAGCCCTAATTTGTTGGTATAATCCACCAATGTCTGTTTTACTTGCTTCGATACCGAAAAAGCCGGGTAAACACTGATGGAGTCGCCGGAATGAACGCCCGTTTCCTCCACGTGTTCCATCAGACCGGGAATGTACACGTCCTTTCCGTCGCAGATGGCGTCGGTCTCCAATTCTTTGCCGGCAACATATTTGTCGACCAGAACCGGTTGCTCCCGGTCCACTTCCACTGCGCTGTCCAAATAAACCTGAAGATCTCGATCGCTCCGTACGATCTGCATCGCTCTGCCGCCCAGTACGTAAGACGGCCGGACAAGAACAGGATAACCGATGCGTGCCGCCACTGCCAGACCGTCTTCCACGTTGGTCACCGCCGCGCCCGGGGGTTCGGGAATCTCCAGTCCGTGCATCAGCGCTTCGAAGCGGTTCCGGTCTTCGGCCCGCTCGATGGCCTCCACCCCTGTGCCGATGATGGGCACGCCCAAGTCGTGGAGCTGCCGAGTGACGTTGATGGAAGTCTGTCCGCCCAAAGAAACGATGACGCCTTCGGGTTTTTCCATCCACACCACGTTCATGACATCCTCCACCGTGACGGGCTCGAAATAGAGCTTGTCCGCTGTCGTATAATCCGTGGACACCGTCTCCGGGTTGTTGTTGATGATGATGGCTTCGTATCCGCACTCTTTGATGGCCCAGACCGCGTGAACGGTGGAATAGTCGAATTCCACGCCCTGTCCGATCCGAATGGGGCCGGAGCCCAAAACCAAGATCTTCTTCTTGTCTGTGATGATGCTCTCGTTGGGGCCTTCATAGGAAGAATAGAAATACGGAACATAGTCCTGCTGTTCCGTAACGTTGTCTACGATGCGATAGATCGGCAGGATCCCGCGGGTTCGCCGAAAGGCCAGCACGTCGCTCAGACCGACGCCCCAGCTGCGGGCGATATAACTGTCGGACAAACCCATGACCTTGGCTCTTTTTAGGACGATTTCATCCATGGGATGCTTTCGCAGCACTTCCTCGAATGCCACCACTTCCGCAAAAACCTCCACAAAGGGAATCACGATGCCGGTGGCTTCGCTGATCTCCCGGCAGGACGCGCCTTTTCGAAGGGCTTCGCACAGGGCAAAAATCCGCTCGTCGGTGGGGATGGTGATGATCTGAAGCAGTTCTTCCCGGTTCTTGTCCCGATAGGCCTTCCGTTCGAAATGATCCGCTCCGATCTCCAGTCCTCGCACAGCCTTGAGCAGGACCTCGGAAAGAGAGCGGCCCAGGCTCATCACCTCTCCGGTGGCCTTCATCTGTGTGGAAAGCACCCGGGAGGCAGATTGGAATTTATCGAAGGGGAAACGGGCCATTTTGGCTACGATGTAGTCGATGGCCGGCTCCACCGAAGCGGGGATCCCGCTCACGGAGATCTCATCCAGCGTGAGCCCCACGGCGATCTTGGCCGTGACCCGGGCGATGGGATAGGCTGTGGCTTTGGAGGCCAGGGCAGACGAACGGCTGACCCGGGGATTGATCTCGATGAGAAAATAACGCTCCGTACCTTCCTCTAAAGCAAACTGGATGTTGCAGCCGCCTTCGATCTTCAGGTGCCGCAATATTTTCAGGGCGGAAACCCGAAGGACGGAAAGCTGTCTTTCGGACAAAGTCTGACAGGGTGCGAAGACGATGCTGTCTCCCGTGTGGACACCCACCGGATCGAAATTCTCCATGTGGCAGACCACGATTGCTTGGTTCTTGCCGTCTCGCATGACTTCGAATTCGATCTCCTGATATCCTTTGACGCTTTTTTCGATCAGCACCTGCCGAACGGGGGAACGTTCCAGCGCATGCTCCATCAGAGAGACAAATTCTTCTTCGTCCACGGCAAATCCGCCGCCGGTCCCGCCCAGGGTATAAGCCGGCCGCAGAACCACCGGATAGCCGATGTCCCGGGCGGCGGACAGACCTTCTTCCATGGAACGGACCACATGAGATGCGATGACGGGCTCCCCGATCTCCTCGCACATCCTTTTGAAAAGTTCCCGGTCTTCGGCGCTCTTGATGGATTCGATGCTCGTGCCCAGGATCTCCACCTGGCATTCCTCCAGAATGCCTTTCTCGGCCAATTGCACACAAAGATTCAGTCCGGTTTGGCCGCCCAGCCCCGGTACGATGGCATCCGGCCGTTCGAACCGAATGATCCTGGCCACATATTCCAGCGTCAAAGGCTCCATGTACACCTTGTCGGCCATTTGGGTGTCGGTCATGATCGTGGCCGGGTTGGAATTGATCAGCACCACTTGATAGCCTTCCTCTTTCAGGGCGATACAAGCCTGGGTGCCGGCGTAGTCGAATTCGGCGGCCTGACCGATCACGATGGGGCCGGAACCGATCACCAGTATTTTTTTGATGTCATTTCTCTTGGGCATTGATTCCTCTTTTCCGGTGTCTCATGCACCTGGTTAAAAAGTATTGTTCCGATAGACGACGCGTCCATCGTAGATCGTCAATAGGATTTCGCCGTACAGCCTACGGCCTTCGAAGGGCGTTGCACGTCCCATGGACAGAAAGGTACGGGAGTCCACGCGAACGGGTCGATCCATATCCACGACCGTCAGATCCGCAGGATATCCCGGCCGGATGCCTGCAGGCAAACCCAGGAGTCTTCTGGGATTGAGGCTCATCAACTCCGCAAGACGTTCCGGACCGATATGGCCGGCCTTGCAAAGATACGTGTTGACTGCTGCAAAACTGACCTCCAGGCCCACTACGCCCATGGCGCTTCCCCGAAGTCCCAGGGCTTTCTCTTCTGCGGTGTGGGGCGCATGGTCCGTGGCGATCATCTCCAGCGTGCCGTCCCGGATCCCCCGGATCAGCGCTGACCGGTCTTCCGGACTTCGCAGGGGCGGATTCATTTTGAACCGGCCTTCGTCCTGCAGGTCTTCATCGGAGAAGGCCAGGTAATGGGGCGCCGTTTCCCCGCTGACAGGCAGCCCTCTCTGCTTCGCTTCCCGAATCGCCTGCACGGATTCGCTGCAGGATACGTGACAGACGTGGTAGCGGCAGCCCGTCTCTTCCACCAGAGCGATGTCTCTTCGGATCGGCTCATATTCCGAAGCCGAAGGGATCCCCGGAAGATGATGAGTTTGGGCGTACACCCCGTCGTGAACGCAAGCCCCGGCCGGGATCAGGCGTTCATCTTCGCAGTGGGCTGCGATCACCTTGTCCAGGCTGCGCGCCCGGATCATGGCCCGCCGCATCAACTCTGTGTCTTGCACACCGCGTCCGTCGTCGGAAAATGCGGCACAGCGCTTTGCAAGGGCTTCCATGCAGACCAATTCTTCTCCTTTTTCCCCAAGGGTGACCGCCGCATAGGGGATCGTTTTGATCCGGGCGTCACGATCGATGATTTTCTGCTCTGCTTCCAAGTGGGAAACGCTGTCGGGCACCGGATCCAGATTGGGCATGGCACATACCAGGGTGAAGCCGCCCCGGGCCGCCGCCGCCGTTCCTGAAGCAATGGTCTCTTTACAGGAAAAACCGGGCTCTCGAAGATGAACGTGGAGATCGGCAAGACCCGGCAAAACAGTTCGATGCGTAATATCCATGATCTCCGTGTCCGCAGGCGGCACAATATCTGCCGCAACGGCGCACAGGATCCCCCGGCGGATCAGAAGATCCGCCCTGCGAAAGCCGCCGTCTATGTAGATCCTTCCGTTTCGGAGCAACAGATCCGTCATTCCGACAACGCCCTTTCGATCACAGCCATTCGCACGAACACACCGTTTTTGATCTGCTTGAAAATTCGGGAACGGGAACTTTCCACCACGTCGTCGTCGATCTCCACACCGCGGTTGAAGGGCGCCGGATGCATGATGACGGCCCGGTCTTTCATCCGGTGGGTGCGGGAAAGGCTCAATCCAAAGTCTCTGTTGTACGCCTCGGTGCTCATCTGCATGCTTCCCTCCAGCCGCTCGTGCTGGATTCGCAGAAGCATCAGAATATCCGCCGTTGCCAACGCTTCGGAAAATTCGGTAAACGCATACCCTTCTTCCCGGAATTCCTCCGGGCCCGACGTGGAGACTTCCATGCCCAACCGTTTCATGATCTCGATATTCGTGTGGGCAACCCGGCTGTGGAGAATATCGCCGACAATGCAGACCTTGAGTCCTTCGAATCCTCCGAACTCCTGCCGAATGGTCATCAGGTCCAACAAGCTCTGGGTCGGATGATTCCCCGTTCCGTCTCCACCGGACAAAATCGGAACGTGCACGTCGCCCAGCTTCTTGTAGTATTCGTTTTCTTTGTGACGAATGATCAGGACATCCGAGCCGATCTGTTCAAAGGTCTTCACCGTGTCGTAAAACGTCTCGCCCTTCTGCATGGAAGAGCTGTCGGCGTTGAAGGTCAGCACGCCGGCGCCCAGTCTGTAGGCTGCCATGGAAAAGGACTGCTGCGTTCGTGTGCTGGGCTCAAAAAAAAGGCTGGCAATGACTTTGTCCTCTGCCGCCCTGCTCTGTGCGCCGTTACAGAACGCTTCCGCCCTGTTCAGTATTTTATCGACCTCCGGGATACTCAAATCCGCCAGAGAAAACAAATTGGCCATACGCACACCTCCCATCCGCAATTTTATCTATTGTAGCAAAAAATCTCTCGCAACACAATGAACGACCGGT
>JAAYDG010000061.1 GCA_012729355.1 Clostridiales bacterium | reverse complement strand
TGTCCGCCGTCATCCCTTATATGCTCTTTATGTCCGGTTTGGCCAAACCCGTGGAAACCTCAAAGGTCAACGTGATCGCCTCCATGGAGGTCGTGGTTGCGGCGCTCATCGGCGTATACGTATTCCACGAGTTTATCAACGGGTGGAAACTCCTGGGCATGGCTTTGGTGCTGTCCTCGATCCTGATCATGAATCTTTCGGCTCCTCTGCGGGTGAAAAGCGAGGCCCAGAATGGATAAAAAGCTCCGGAGGAAAGGATATTTCCAGATTTTTTTCGCAGGCTGCCTCTGGGGAACCATCGGCCTGTTCGTCACATTGTTGTCGGACATGGGCGCCGACGGAGCGCTCATCAGCCTCCTGCGGATCCTCACCGCCTGCATCATGCTGTTCGTACTCGTCCTGTCCCGCTGCGGAGGCTTCCGGGCCTTCCGCATCGACCGGCAGGTGTTGATCCTCACGTTGCTCCTTGGACTTTTCTGCCAGGCCATCTTCAATCTCTGCTATTCCCGGGCGATCCAGATCGCAGGGATGTCCACCGCTGCCGTCCTGCTATATACGGCACCCATCTTTGTATTCATACTCTCGGTGTTATTTTTGAAGGAAAGCGTCACTTCCCCAAAATTGCTGGCGCTGGCGCTCAATATCCTGGGTTGTACGCTGACCGTCACCGGTGGAAATTTTTCCGCTTTGTCCTTCGAAGGCGTGGGTGTGGTAATGGGGCTGTTTTCGGGCTTTTTCTACGGCCTGTCCACGGTCTTGTCCAAGGTGGCCGCCAATAAAGCCCACCCTTTCGTAATCACTTTTTATACTTTTTTCTTTGGTTCCGTGTTTCTCCTGCTCTTCAACCCGCCCTGGACGCTGGCCGACAGCGGGCTGGATCTGCCCATGCTCCTGGTCGGCGCCGGATACGGGCTTGTGGCTACGGTGCTGGCCTATGCCGTCTACATGACCGGTCTGGCCAAACCCGTGGAAACCTCCAGGGTCCCGGTGATCGCTTCGGTGGAGACCGTCGTGGCCGCATTTCTGGGCGTCCTTCTTTTCTCCGAAAGCATGGGGCTTTGGAAAGCCCTGGGTATCGGCCTGGTTTTCTGTTCCATCGTGGTGATGAACCTGCCGGGCAGGAAGGAACGCGAAGAAGCCGGAGTTTGATCAGGCTTCGTCAGTCAAGGCTTGCACCTCATAGATACACCCGGAATACTCGTAGAGATCGTCCTCGTATTCGTTGGCCAGCACGATGGAGGGCTTTTTTTTATCTTCGAAAAAAAGTTTCAGGTAATAGGGATTCCACCCTTCGCTCAGGATGCGCGCTTTGAAACAGAGAAACGTTCCCTTGGGAATCTCCATTACGTGGGGAGACGTAAATCCGGGGGGCTCTTTTAAAAACATTCCCAGATACAAGGGATTCAGCATGCCTTCCAGCATGGCTCCCGCTTCCAACACATAGGAAAACTGGCGCTGAAAGGACAGCTCTTTGAAAGGAGCACTGCTCTTCAGCTTATTCAAACGCAGATGGAATTCCTGTTTGGGTTCCCCCGGGCGGCATTCGACCACCAGCAGATACCGGGGCTTCAGGGTCAGACTGTAGCAGCTGCTGTCCGGTGTTCCCTCTCCCGCATACGTAAAGTATTCCCGATACCAGCGGATTCCGTCGATGATATCCCGGATCCGTTCCGACTCTTTCATGAAAAGCCTCTCCTGCTTATCCAGCATTCCCACCAGCAGGTCGATATCATTGGTGTCGAGGATCCGCTTGATCTCCCGGAGATTCAGCCCGAACTTCTGCAAATATTTGATCCGGTCTATAAAGTGGAGCTGAGACACCCGGTAATAGCGATATCCGGTCTGCGGGTTCACGTGCGCAGGCCGAAGCAATCCGATCTTGCTGTAGTAGCGCAAGGTCTGGACTGATACGCCCATGATGTCGGCCGTTTCGCCGATGGAATAGAGTTCTTTCATGCCGACAGATCCTTCCGAAAACATTTTTCCAACCGATGCATACGGATTTTCCGCTATTATACCACAAATGCAGAGGCCCCGGAAAACCGGGGCCTTCAGCATGGTAGTCTGTTTCCTGTTATGAAATTTTATGATTTACCGAAAACCTCCAGGGCTTGGGTAAAATCTGCAATCAGGTCCTCGGCCTCTTCGATGCCCACCGAAAGGCGGAACAGGCCCGGCGTGATCCCCATCGCCCGCCTGTCCGCATCCGGCATGTGGGAATGAGAAGAGGTGCAGGGATGCACCAAAGTGGTATGAAGGCCTCCGAGGGTCATGGCGTAGTGGGCAAAATGCAGAGATGAAAGAAATTCGTCGAACTTCTTTTCATCTTCGGGAACCACGAAGCTCATCATGCCGCTCATGGTCTCTTTGGAGCTGAATTGCTTCAGTGCCAGGGCATGTTGCGGGAAACTCTCCAGGGACGGATGATTTACTTTGGAAACGTAGGGATTGTCCTCCAGGGCTTTCGCCAGCTTTGCCGCATTGGACATCTGCTTTTTGAGACGCAGGTCCATCGTCTGAAAACTTTTCATCAGGGCGAATGCGGCATAGGGATCCCCGGGGGTTCCGCAGAGCATGCGAATGGGGTGGATCTCGTCCACCAGCTTTTGGCTGGTGGTGATCGACCCGGAAATCGCATCCCCGTGACCGCTCATGAATTTGGTCAGACTGCTGATGACGATATCCGCGCCCCAGTCCAGCGGTTTGATGGCGATGGGTGTCGTAAAGGTATTGTCGATCATCAGCAAGGCACCGTTTCCGTGAGCGATCTCTGCCAAGGCGGCAATATCCGCAATATTCATGGTGGGATTGGCGCAGACTTCCGAGTAGATCAGTTTCGTGTTCGGCTTGACGGCATCTCTTACCTTTTGAACATCGTCAAAGTTGACCAAATCCGTTTCCACGCCGAATTTGTTCATCAGTTTGCCCATGACATCGAACGTTTCCCCGTAAATGTTGCGGTTGCAGATGATATGGTCTCCGGGCTTCATGATGGTGAACAGTGTGGTGGAAATGGCGGCCATCCCGGAGGAGAAAATCAGGCTGTCTTCTCCGTGCTCCAAGTAGGTCACCACTTCGGCCAAAACATCCCGGTTCGGATTGCAGGTCCGGATATAAGTATACTTGGATGCATAGGCTTCTTTGACTTCCGTCAGCGTGTTCATGGTAAAAGAAACCGTCGGGAACAGCGGAAATACTTCCGGTTTGTTGAAATCCATGCCGGCTCTGACTTTTCGCCCTTTATACAGCACCTCGCTGGCTTCTGAATATTTTCTGTCGTCCATTCTGATTCCTCCTTGTAGATTCGATAGACTTCGATTCGATACTGTCTGTATTGTAGAGTCTGTAGTAGGAATAGAGTCAAGAGCATCAGGATATTTTTCTAAAAAACAGTCGGGCCGCTGAAGAGCGGCCCGTATGACTCGTGATAAATGTCTGTTTTTGCTTTCCTACTCGATGACTTTGGACACGACGCCCGAAGCGACCGTGCGTCCGCCTTCCCGGATCGCGAACCGGAGTCC
>JAAYDG010000007.1 GCA_012729355.1 Clostridiales bacterium | reverse complement strand
CCCGTATCTCTGGAACAGCGTCTTTGTGATGGCCGCCGTCAGTGTGGTCTTGCCGTGGTCCACGTGGCCGATCGTCCCGATGTTCACATGGGGCTTCGTTCTTTCAAATTTAGATTTTGCCATTTTATTTTCCTCCTGAAAGTATATTCTACTGGTTGATTTTATCCACAAGGGCGTCCGGCAGCTTTTCAAAGTGGTCCATCTGCATCACGTATACGCCTCTTCCCTGTGTCTTGGAACGCAAATCGGTGGCGTAACCGAACATTTCCGACAGCGGAACCATCCCATGGATGGTTGCGGCGCCGTTGTGCAGATCCGTACCGCCGATCTTGCCTCTTCTGGAGCTGAGGTCTCCGATCACGTCGCCCATGTATTCTTCGGGCGCCGTAACTTCAACTTTAAAAACCGGTTCCAGCAAAACAGGTTTTGCTTTTTTGGCACCCTCGCGGAACGCCATGGAAGCGGCGATCTTGAACGCCATTTCCGAGGAGTCTACTTCGTGGAACGATCCGTCGTACAATTCGATCCCCACGTCCACCACCTGGTACCCGGCCAATGGCCCGGTCTGCATCGCTTCCCGGATCCCTTCGTCGATCTTGGGGATATACTCCCTCGGAATCGAACCGCCCACGATAGAACTCTTGAATTCGTATCCTTCGCCGGGCGCCCGGGGGAACATGCGGAGTTTGACATGCCCGTACTGGCCGTGTCCGCCGGTTTGCTTGACATACTTGTTTTCGATCTCCGTAGGTGCGGTGATCGTCTCTTTGTAAGAAACCTGGGGCCTGCCAACATTGGCTTCCACCTTGAATTCCCGCAGCAACCGATCTACGATGATTTCCAGATGGAGCTCACCCATGCCTGCGATGATCGTCTGCCCGGTCTCTGTGTCCGTATAGGTTTTGAACGTGGGATCCTCTTCGGCCAGCTTGGACAAAGCGATGCCCATTTTTTCCTGACCGGCTTTGGTCTTGGGTTCGATGGCGATTTGAATAACAGGGTCCGGAAATTCCATGGACTCCAGGATGATCGCATGCTTTTCGTCGCAGAGCGTATCTCCTGTCGTCGTATCCTTCAATCCCACAGCCGCTGCGATATCTCCGGAATAGACTTCTTCCACGTCTTCGCGATGATTGGCGTGCATTTCCAGAATGCGGCCGATCCGCTCCTTCTTGCCCTTCGTGGAATTGTACACGTAAGAGCCGCTGCGAAGCATGCCGGAATACACTCTGAAAAAGGCCAGTTTGCCCACAAAGGGGTCGGTCATGATTTTGAAGGCCAGCGCAGAGAAAGGCCCGTTGTCGTCGGAATGCCGCTCTTCTTCCTGCTCGGTCTTTGCCGAGATCCCCATGATCGGCGGGATGTCCAGCGGCGAAGGCATGTAATCCACCACCGCGTCCAGCATGGGCTGGATCCCTTTGTTTTTATAAGAGGAACCGCAGGTGACCGGCACCATCTGATTCGCAATGGTCATTTTGCGGATCGTTCGTTTGATCTCTTCCTCGGTGAGTTCTTCCCCTTCCAGGTACTTGATCAACAGTTCTTCATCGCCTTCGGCCACCGCTTCGATGAGTTTGTGCCGCCATTCTCCGGCCAGCTCTAATATTTGTTCGGGGATCTCTTCGATATCCACCACTTTTCCCAGGTCGTCGTGGTACATGTCCACTTTCATGGACACCAGATCAACGATGCCGACGAAAGCGCTTTCCGCGCCGATGGGCAGTTGTATCGGTACTGCGGGAGCCTTCAGGCGTTCCCGGACCATGTTGACGACACGGAAAAAATCCGCACCCGTGATATCCATTTTGTTCACATAGATCATTCTGGGCACTTTGTACTTTTCCGCCTGTCTCCAAACCGTTTCGGATTGCGGTTCGACGCCTCCTTTGGCACAGAGCACGGTAACGGCTCCGTCCAGGACACGCAGCGATCGTTCGACCTCTACGGTAAAGTCCACGTGGCCGGGCGTGTCGATAATGTTGATTCTCGTATTCTTCCATTGAGCGGTCGTTGCAGCGGAGGTAATCGTAATGCCTCGTTCTTGTTCCTGCTCCATCCAGTCCATGGTGGCAGCGCCTTCGTGCACTTCGCCGAGTTTGTGCGTACGACCCGTATAAAATAGTATGCGCTCGGTCGTTGTTGTTTTACCGGCATCGATGTGCGCCATGATCCCGATGTTTCTCGTATTCTCCAATGAGAATTTTCTGGGCATGAATCATCCCTCCTTTCCGCCTTTTCTCTCTTTGTGGCAGCATGCTTGCCCCTACCAACGATAATGGGCGAATGCTCTGTTTGCTTCTGCCATTTTATGCGTATCGTCTTTTTTCTTGACCGATGCGCCGTTGCCGTTCATGGCGTCCATCAGTTCCTTGGCCAGCCGTTCGGACATGGTGCGCTCGCCCCGGGCCTTGGTATATTTTGTAAGCCAACGGAGACCCAGCGTCTGACGCCGTTCGACCCGAACTTCGATGGGAACCTGATAGTTGGCTCCGCCTACTCTTCTGGCTTTGACTTCTACCACGGGCATGATGTTCGCCATGGCTTTTTCGAATACTTCCAGAGGCTCCTGGCCTGTGGTCGCCTTGATTTGATCGAAGGCGTCGTACACGATTTTCTGTGCGACTCCCTTTTTTCCGTCCAGCATGATGCTGTTGATGAGCTTTGCCACAACAACGCTGCCATACACCGGATCGGGGAGCACTTCTCTTTTTGGAATATTACCTCTTCTTGGCACGTCTCTTCCCTCCTGGTGCAAGCTGTCTTTCGCTTGCTGCTTCGGTACTCGACACAGTAAATCTGCGCCGCGGTGCCTCCTATCTATATCGATAAGGGCACTGTATCTGTCCCGATTCTGTCATTGATTGAAATGGTCGGTTTATTTTTTGGGCCGCTTCGCTCCGTACTTGGAACGAGCCTGACCTCTGTTGGAAACACCGGCGGTGTCCAGCGTGCCCCGTACGATGTGATATCTCACACCGGGGAGATCCTTGACCTTTCCGCCGCGGATCAGCACGACGCTATGTTCCTGCAGGTTGTGTCCGATGCCGGGGATGTAGGCAGTCACTTCGATTCCGTTCGTAAGACGAACACGGGCCACTTTGCGCAGCGCGGAATTCGGCTTCTTGGGTGTGACGGTCTTGACGGATGTGCATACGCCTCTTTTTTGAGGGGCTTCCGTATCCGTAGCGACTCTTCTGATGGTGTTCATGCTTTTCAAGAGAGCCGGTGAGTTGGACTTGGTTTCCGCTTTGACTCTTCCCTGTCTAACCAGTTGATTGATGGTAGGCATTACAATTCTCCTTTCTGAAAAATTTCTATTTCTTCCGCCCGTGACAGGCAGATTTCACAGCACAACAAATCGTAGTATACCACGCCTTTTTGCGGCGTGTCAACGGGTATCGCTACAGCTCTTTCCCTTGGATTTCCACGTCGATCTCGTCTTCGATGATCAGTTCTTCCTCGATCCGATCTTCGGTTTCTTCTTCGGGTGCGTCTCCGGCGGAAATCGCTTCGCCGGCTTCCGGATCATCCTTGGTATAGGAACTCTCGGACTTCTCAAACCGATAGGATTCGAATTCTTCCTCGGGTTCCTCTTCCTGTGTCTTCAGGTTGAACGATTCCATATACTCCGTGTTGACGCCGTAGTCGACGGAAATGTTTTTGTATCGCTTCATGCCGGTGCCTGCGGGGATCAGTTTCCCGATGATCACGTTTTCCTTGAGGCCCAGCAGGTGGTCCGTCTTGCCCTTGATGGCCGCATCGGTCAGGACACGGGTGGTCTCCTGGAAAGACGCCGCCGAAAGGAAGGAGTTTGTGGCAAGCGAGGCCTTTGTAATGCCCAGCAAAACAGCTTTTCCGACGCCGGGTTCCCGTTCTTCCCGGAGCGCTTCGTTGGCTTGGGCCACTTCGGCGAAACTGTAGAGTCCGCCGGGCAGAAGCTCTGTGTCGCCGGGGTCGTCGATACGACATTTGGACAGCATCTGGCTTACGATGACTTCCACGTGTTTGTCGTTGATGTCGACGCCTTGCTGTTTGTATACACGTTGTACTTCCTTGAGGAGATACTGGTACACGCCCTCCACGCCGTTGAGGCGCAGAATATCGTGAGGATTCAGCGGGCCCTGGGTGATGCCTTCTCCGGCATGGATGTAACTGCCTTCCTGGACTTTCAGCCGCGCCCCGTAGGGAATCACGTAGTCTTTTTCGCCCTCGTCCCCGCGGATCTTCACTTCGGTTTTATTGTCGCTGCGCGTCTCGATGGAAACCACGGTTCCGTCCGCTTCGCATATTTCCGCAATCCCCTTGGGCTTCCGGGCTTCGAAAAGCTCTTCCACACGAGGAAGACCCTGGGTGATATCGTGTCCTGCCACGGAAACGCCTCCGGTGTGGAATGTTCTCATGGTCAGCTGCGTACCGGGTTCACCGATGGACTGCGCCGCCGTGATGCCGACGGCCTCCCCGATATTCACCGGTTCCCCGGTGGCCAGATTTCGTCCGTAGCACTTGGCGCAGATTCCGTATTCACATTTGCACGTCATGACCGAACGGATCTTGACCGCCTCGATCCCGGCTCTTTCGATGGCCAGCGCGGCGTCTTCGCTGATCTCTTCGCCGCCTTCGGCCAGGAGGTTCCCCTCCTCGTCCAGAATATCTTCCAGCGCGGTCCTGCCCACGATACGCAGGCGCAGCGCTTCGATCACTTCCTTGCCGTCTGTAAACGCCCGGACTTCGATTCCTTCGTCGGTTCCGCAGTCCTCTTCCCGGACGATCACATTATGCGATACATCCACCAGACGTCGGGTCAGATATCCCGAGTCCGCCGTACGCAGCGCCGTATCGGCCAAGCCTTTCCTGGCTCCGTTGCTGGAAAGAAAATACTCCATGACGGACAGGCCTTCCCGGAAATTGGCGGTGATGGGAATCTCGATGGTCTTGCCTGTAGCGTTGGCCATCAAACCGCGCATCCCGCTGATCTGCTTGATCTGGTTCTTGCTTCCCCGGGCACCGGAGTGTGCCATGATATACAAGTTGTTCAGCGTGCCCAGAGACTCCATCAGCGCATCGGCCACGTCGTCGGTAGCTTTGTGCCAGATCTCGATGACTTTCTCGCTTCGCTCGGCGTTGCTCATCAGGCCGCGTCGATAGGCCAGCTGATAGTCGTCCACTTTCGTCTGGGCGGCAGCGATGATATCCTTTTTGCTTTCGGGCATCACCATGTCCGCAATGCTGATGGTGATCGCAGCTTTCGTGGAATAATGGAATCCTGTGCTCTTGATGTGATCCAGCATTTTTGCCGTTTCGGTATTGCCGTGGCGGCGGTAGCAGCGATCGATGATTTGCCCCAGCTTCTTCTTGTCGCAGAGAAAATCCACTTCCAGAGAATAGGGATCCGTTTCTCTGTCCACGAAACCCAGGTCCTGAGGGATCTCTGCATTGAAAAGAAACCGTCCTACCGTAGATTCCACCAGTTGACCGCGATCTGTGGCATTCAGTTGTTTTCTGACCCGGACTTTGGCGTGAACGCCCACGGCTCCGGTCTGATACGCCATCAGGAGTTCGTCGTAATCGGAGAAGATCTTCCCGTCTCCCTTTTCGGCTCCCGTATTGCGCTCCGACTCGCCCTCGTGGGTCAGGTAATAGGACCCCAAAATCATATCCTGGGTCGGTGTGGTGATCGGAGACCCATCCTTCGGTGCCAGGATATTGTTCACCGAAAGCATCAGAAACCGGGCTTCCGCCTGTGCCTCCACGGAGAGAGGCACGTGAACGGCCATCTGATCTCCGTCAAAGTCGGCGTTGTATGCAGTACACACCAAAGGATGCAGCTTAATGGCTTTCCCTTCCACCAAAACCGGTTCAAAGGCCTGGATGCCCAGGCGATGAAGGGTCGGCGCCCGGTTCAGCAAAACCGGATGATCCTTGATCACTTCGTCCAGAACATCCCATACTTCGGGGCGCACTTTTTCCACCATGCGCTTGGCGCTCTTGATATTGTGCGCCAGACCGTCCTGCACCAGCTTTTTCATGATGAAGGGCTTGAACAACTCCAGCGCCATCTTCTTGGGCAGGCCGCACTGGTAGAATTTCAGTTCGGGACCCACGACGATGACGGAACGCCCAGAATAGTCCACCCGCTTGCCCAGCAGATTTTGGCGGAACCGGCCCTGCTTGCCTTTGAGCATATCCGAAAGAGATTTCAGGGGTCGGGAGCCGGGCCCTGTGACGGGGCGCCCCCTGCGGCCGTTGTCGATCAGTGCGTCCACCGCTTCCTGAAGCATTCTTTTTTCATTTCTGACAATGATATCCGGCGCGCCCAGCTCCAACAGTCTTTTCAGACGATTGTTCCGGTTGATCACCCGGCGGTACAGATCGTTCAGATCCGATGTGGCAAACCGGCCGCCGTCCAGCTGGACCATGGGACGCAGATCCGGCGGAATCACGGGAATCACTTCCAGGACCATCCACTCCGGTTTGTTGCCCGACTTCCGAAGGGCTTCCACCACTTCCAGACGCCGGACGATGCGCACTTTCTTCTGTCCCAGGGATTCCTTCAGTTTAGTGCGCAGATCATTGGACATTTCATCCAAGTCGATCTGCATCAGAAGTTCCCGCACAGCTTCGGCGCCCATGCCGGCCCGGAATTGGTTGCCGTACTGTTCTTTCATTTCCCTGTACTGCTGTTCCGTGAGGATCTCTTTATATCCCAGCTCCGTGGCACCCGGATCGATCACGATGTATGCGGCAAAATACAACACCTTCTCCAAATTTCTGGGAGAGATGTCCAACACCAGTCCGATCCGGCTGGGGATGCCCTTAAAATACCAGATATGAGACACCGGCGTCGCCAGTTCGATATGCCCCATGCGCTCCCGGCGCACCTTGGCCTTGGTCACTTCCACACCGCAACGGTCGCAGATGATCCCCTTGTACCGGATCCGCTTGTACTTGCCGCAGTGACATTCCCAATCCTTGGTCGGTCCGAAGATCTTTTCACAGAAAAGTCCTTCTTTTTCCGGCTTTAGTGTTCTATAGTTGATGGTTTCCGGCTTTTTGACTTCTCCGTGAGACCAACTCAATATTTTTTCAGTAGAAGCTAAACTGATCCGTAGCGATTCAAAATTTCTCAGTTCCAAGTAGCTCTCCCCTTCCTGTCGTCCATTCCAAACGAGCGTCAACGATCGTTATCCGGTTTCGTCAGCGGTCGGTGTCTTCCTCTTCCTCGGATTTTTCCGAATTCGACGCTTCCCGTGAGACTGCGTCTTCGCCGGCCGACACTTCGCTGTAGCCCGATCCGTGACCGAAGAATTCCCGGTCGTTTGCCACGTTCTCCATCTCGATCAGATTGATATTGGTGACCGCTTCCAGATCGGCGGATTCCTTGATGTCGATTTCCTCGTTGTTTTCCGAAAGAACTTTCACATCCAGCGCCAGGCTCTGCATCTCCTTGATGAGTACTTTGAAGGACTCGGGAATGCCGGGCTCGGGAATGTTCTCATCCTTGACGATGGCTTCGTAGGTTTTGACACGGCCCACCACGTCGTCGGATTTGACCGTAAGGATCTCCTGGAGCGTATACGCCGCTCCGTAGGCTTCCAACGCCCAGACTTCCATTTCTCCGAACCGTTGTCCGCCGAACTGGGCTTTCCCGCCCAGAGGTTGCTGCGTGACCAGGGAGTACGGCCCCGTGCTTCTGGCGTGGATCTTGTCGTCCACCAGATGGTGGAGTTTCAGCATGTACATGTAGCCCACAGTAACCGGGTTGTCAAATTCCTCTCCGGTCCTGCCGTCGCGCAGGATCAGCTTCCCGGATTCGGGGTAGCCGCAGTCTCGAAGCAGGTCGATCACATCGTTTTCGCTGGCGCCGTCGAAGACCGGTGTGGAGATGTACCAGCCCTTCTTTTTTGCCGCCAGACCCATGTGAACTTCCAGGACCTGCCCGATATTCATACGGGAGGGAACCCCCAAGGGGTTCAACATGACTTCCAGGGCGGTGCCGTCCTGGGTAAAGGGCATATCTTCCTGGGGAAGAATTCTGGAAATGACGCCTTTGTTTCCGTGGCGTCCGGCCATTTTATCTCCCACGTTGATCTTTCTCTTGGTTGCGATGTAGCAGCGGACCAGCTTGTTGACGCCGGGCGCCAGATCATCTCCGTTTTCTCTGGAGAACACCTTCACATCCACCACGATCCCGGTCTCTCCGTGAGGGACCCGAAGAGACGTATCCCGGACTTCTCTGGCTTTCTCGCCGAAGATCGCCCGAAGAAGACGTTCTTCCGCAGTAAGCTCCGTCTCGCCCTTGGGGGTCACCTTGCCTACCAGGATATCCGAAGAATCCACTTCCGCACCTACGCGGATGATGCCTTCTTCGTCCAGATCCTTCAGCGCATCCTCGCCCACGTTGGGGATATCCCGGGTAATCTCTTCGGGTCCCAGCTTGGTGTCCCGCGCTTCGGATTCGTACTCTTCGATATGGATCGACGTGAGCACATCGTCCATGAGCAGCCGTTCGTTCAGCACGACGGCATCTTCGTAGTTATAGCCTTCCCAGGTCATGAATCCTACGAACAGGTTCCTTCCCAGCGCGATCTCGCCCTGATCGGTGGAAGGTCCGTCGGCGATCACTTCCCCGGCGTCCACCTGTTCTCCGTGAGACACGATGGGTCGCTGATTGATACAGGTCCCCTGGTTCGAGCGCTTGTATTTCAATAATTTATAGGTGTCGGTCCCGCCGCCGTCATCTCTGCGAATCACGATTCGCGTGGAATCCACATACTGGACGATTCCGTCGTGCTTCGCCAGCACCACAACACCCGAATCCCGAGCTGCCGTATATTCCACACCGGTCCCGATGATCGGCGCATCCGACACCAGCAGGGGCACTGCCTGACGCTGCATGTTGGAGCCCATGAGCGCCCGGTTCGCGTCATCATTTTCCAGGAAGGGAATCATAGCCGTTGCAATGGAAACCACCTGCCGGGGGGATACATCCATATAATCCACTTCTTCTCTGGGGTAGAGGTTGATCTCTCCCAGACCACCCCGCGCAACAACTTTTTGGTTGGCGAACCGACTGTTCTCATCCAGCAATTCGTTGGCTTGGGCGATGATCAGCTGTTCTTCTTCATCGGCGGCAAGGTACTGGATCTCCCGCGTGACCAGACCGGTGTCTTTGTCGACCTTCCGGTACGGGGTCTCGATAAACCCGTACTGATTGATAACCCCATAGGTCGTAAGGGATCCGATCAGTCCGATGTTGGGACCTTCCGGCGTCTCGATGGGACACATACGCCCGTAATGAGAGTGATGGACGTCCCGGACTTCGAATCCGGCCCGTTCCCGCGACAATCCGCCGGGTCCCAATGCAGACAGTCTCCTCTTGTGCGTAAGCTCTGCCAGAGGATTGGTTTGATCCATAAACTGGGACAATTGGGAACTTCCGAAGAATTCCTTGATCGCCGCCGTTACCGGGCGAATATTCATCAGGACCTGGGGGGTCGTGGCTTCGATATCCTGGATGGTCATACGTTCCTTGACCACCCGTTCCATGCGGGCCAGGCCGATGCGGAACTGATTTTGAAGCAGTTCTCCTACCGTACGAAGCCTTCTGTTGCCCAGATGATCGATATCGTCGGTATTGCCGATGCCGTCGCTCAGGTTCAGCAGGTAGCTGATCGATGCAATCACATCGTCCAAGATGATGTGCTTGGGCGAAAGTTGGCTCTTATGAGAAATCAAAAGTGCAGCAAAAGCTTCGGCGGCTTCTTCTTTTGCCTTCTTTGACTTTCCGATGCCTTTTTCCGTCTCTTCCTTCTGTTTCAGCAGTTCCTTCAGAACAGGGAAGAAGACTTTTTCCGGCAGTTTTTTCTCCGCGGGATCAAAGGAAACATAGCCCCGCAGATCCACGAAATTGCTTCCGATCACTTTGACGACGGCGCCTTCTTCGGTCTTGCTGCGGACAAAAACGTGTTCCACACCGGCATTTTCGATTACTTTTGCCAGAGTCCGGGAGATTTTCTGATCCTTTTCCGCAAGGATCTCTCCCGTCAGTGGTGCAGCCACGTCTTCCGCCAGAACGCAGTTGGCGATCCGGTTGGACAAACCCAACTTCTTGTTGTATTTATAGCGGCCTACTTTGGCAAGGTCATAGCGCTTGGCATCGAAAAACAGCGCTTCGATGAGATCGTAGGCACTTTCGAAGGTAGCCGGCTCACCGGGCCGAAGCTTTCTGTATATTTCTTTCAGCCCTTCGTCGTAATTGGTGGTCAGGTCCTTCTCCATGGATTTGTGAAGGCGGGGATTGATCCCGAAGATCTTTTCGATCTCTTCGTTGGTTCCTTCATATAAAAGTGCTGCCGTGCCGGTCCTGTATTCCTTGTAGCGGCGAACTTTCTTCGTTAGATCCTCTTCTTTGATCATCGGATCTTTGCGCATTTCCGATTCGACTTTGTCGTCGACCGACTTATATGCCAACGCCCGGAGGATCGCCGTGACAGGCTGTTTTCTGGTTCTGTCCACGCGAACGGAAAGCACTTCGTTGGAATCCGTTTCGTATTCCAGCCAAGCGCCCCGGTTGGGAATGATCGTCGTAGAAAACAATTTATTGTTGGACTTGTCGATGGATACATCGTAGTAGGGGCCGGGAGAACGGACGAGTTGCGTAACGACGACCCGTTCTGCACCATTGTAAATAAAAGTACCCTTTTCCGTCATGATGGGGAAATCCCCCATGAACACTTCCTGTTCTTTGACTTCTCCGGATTCCTGATTGATCAGGCGGACTTTGACTTTCAGGGGGGCGGCATAGGTTGCGTCCCGCTCCTTGCACTCTTCCTGATCAAATTTTGAATCGTTGGAAATGGAATGGTCCACAAACTCCAGCGCAAGATTGTCCGCGTAGTCTCTGATGGGAGATATGTCCTCAAAAACTTCGGCAAGACCCTCTTTGATAAACCAATCATAGGAGTCTTTCTGAATCTTGATGAGGTTGGGCATGGGCAAGACCGATTCGATCTTTGAGTAGCTCATGCGTTCTTTTCTGCCTATTTTAACGGGTTGGGGCATTGTATTCCCTCCTTACATTGAATCCGAAGAACTATGCGTGGCAATGTACTATAATACTACATCGCATGCAAGGCGTCAAGAAAAATTTCTTTCGCCACAAGCGCAGAAAGGGTTGCCCCTTTCGGGCAACCCTGTCGTACACTTCGGGTCCGTTATTTGAGTTCTACAGTTGCGCCGACTTCTTCCAGTTTGGCCTTCAGTTCGTTGGCTTCTGCGGTGGGAACCGCTTCCTTGACGGTCTGGGGAGCAGTGTCTACCAGATCTTTGGCTTCCTTGAGGCCCAAACCGGTGATCTCTCTCACGGCTTTAATGACTTTGATCTTCTCTGCGCCTATGGCTGCCAGGACGACATCGAACTCTTCCTTGACTTCCGCTGCTTCTGCTGCGGCAACGCCTGCCACTGCTACGGGAGCAGCCGCGGAAACGCCGAATTCTTCTTCGCATGCTTTGACCAGCTCGTTGAGCTCAAGTACGGTCATCGCTTTGATGGCTTCGATGATTTGTTCTTTATTCATTGTATTTCCTCCATTAAGATTTCCTTGTTTTCTGACGATTATTCGGCTGCAGGCGCTTCTGCTTCGGCAGGGGCTTCGGTTTCCTGAACAGCTTCTGGGGATTCTTGCGCTGCTGCCGGCGCGATGGCATCACCCGTCTGGGGTTTTGCATCGGCCACAGCCTGAAGCGTGCGAACGAACTTGCCCACGGGCGACTGGATGCTGCCCATGAACTTGGCAATCAGCTCGTCTCTGGACGGGATGGCAGACAGTTCTTTGACGCCTTCCGCGTCGTAGAAGATGCCTTCGACCACGCCGGCCTTGAACGCCATCTTGTTGTATTCCTTCATAACGCCTGCCAGGACTCTTGCCGGCGCAATGGCGTCGTCGTAACTGATGGCGATGGCGCTGGGTCCTTCCAGGACATCCTTCAATGATTCGTACTGCGTCCCGGCAATGGCGCGGGCCATCATGGTGTTCTTGTAGACCGTGTAATCCACGTTGGCTTCGCGAAGCTTTCTTCTCATGGCGTTGGCCTGTTCTACGGTCGTGCCCAGATAGTCGATGACTACAGCGGATTCAGCTTTGTTCAGCTTATCTTTGATTTCGTCGATGATCGCTTGTTTGAGTTTGAGATTTTCTACTGACATGAATTCTCCTTTCCGGCTTTCGAAAAGAAAGCCTTTTCTTGTCTGCAGACGGAAAAGGCTCATAATCTATGAATCGTAACCTCGGCCGGATATTAAGCGGTGACGCGCCGGCTGTCTACAGTCTGTCATATTCTGTTTTGTTGCGATTCGGTCTTTCGTCTTAACCGAGTGTCAGCTTCTGCGGGTTCAGCTTGACTCCGGGGCCCATGGTGGTGCTCACCGTGACGCTCTTGAGATACTGGCCTTTTGCCGCAGCGGGCTTTGCTTTGATGATGGCTTCGATCAACGCAGCGAAGTTTTCCTTCAACTTCTCTTCGCCAAACGAGGCTTTGCCGATGGGCGTGTGGATGATATTGGTCTTATCCAGACGATACTCTACTTTACCGGCTTTGATTTCTTCCAGGGCTTTGGCCAGATCCATGGTGACCGTGCCGGATTTGGGGTTGGGCATCAAACCCTTGGGGCCCAAAACTTTTCCCAGTCGTCCCACGACACCCATCATGTCGGGTGTGGCCACGACCACGTCGAAATCGAACCAGCTTTCGCTTTGGATTTTTTGCGCCAGCTCTTCGGCGCCTACGTAATCCGCTCCGGCCGCTTCCGCTTCGTGGACTTTGTCTCCCTTTGCGAAAACCAGGACTTTCTTGGTTCTTCCAGTTCCGTGCGGCAGTACGATGGCTCCTCTCACCTGCTGGTCTGCATGTCGGCCGTCGACGCCCAGACGGATGTGCGCTTCCACGGTTTCGTCGAACTTGGCTTTGGCCGTCTTTGTAATGATTGCAAAGGCCTGTTCCGCTTCGTGCAACTCGGTCTTGTCGTAGAGCTTGACGGATTCCTGATAACTCTTTCCTCTTTTAGGCATTTGTTTCCTCCTTGTGGTGCATGCGGCTTCCGCCTCCCACGGGTTAGTCCTTGACGATGATGCCCATGCTTCTGGCAGTGCCCTTGACCATTTCGGTGGCGCTGTCCAGGTCTGCTGCATTCAAATCGGGCATTTTGATCTTTGCGATGGCCTGCATCTGTTCGGTCGTCAGTGACGCGACCTTCTTTCTGTTGGGCTCACCGGATGCGGTATCCAATCCGGCGGCTTTCTTGAGCAGCACTGCCGCAGGCGGCGTCTTTGTGATGAACGTGAACGACCTGTCGCCGTACACTGTAATCACGACCGGAATGATCATTCCGGGCTGATCGGCGGTCCTGGCGTTGAACTGCTTGCAGAATTCCATGATGTTGACGCTCTTCTGCCCCAATGCGGGTCCCACGGGAGGGGCCGGCGTGGCTGCGCCTGCGGGAATCTGCAGTTTGATATAGCCTTCGATTTTTTTAGCCATAGTCTCTTCTCCTTTCTACGGGGCGTCCCCGTTTTTCGTCTATCTGTACAGGAGGGCTATACTTTGTCCACCTGGTCGTATTCCAGCTCCACCAACGTATCCCTGCCGAACATGGATACGCGCGCCCGCAGCGTCTGCTTGTCGACGTTTACTTCTTCCACGACGCTCATAAATCCCTTGAAAGGGCCGCTGATCACTTTGACCGTATCGCCCACGTCGATATCCAGCACGATGATGGTCTTTTCGATACCCATCCGCCGGACCTCTTCATCCGTCAGGGGGATCGGCTCCGAACCGTGTCCCACGAACCCGGTGACGCCCTGGGTGTTCCGGACCAGATACCAGGATTCGTTGGTAACGATCATCTTGACGATGACGTATCCGGGAAACATCTTGCGGGTCTTGATCTTCCGCTGGCCGTCCTTGAGTTCCACCCGATCTTCCGTGGGCACGATAACACTGAGAACCAGGTCTTGCATTCCCCTGTTCTCCACCAGCTTTTCGATATTGACTTTTACTTTGTTTTCGTGGCCGGAATACGTGTGGACCACGTACCACTTGGCGTCCTTGCTTCTCCGGGAAAATCCCGCGGATTCTTCTGTCTGCTCCGCTTCGTCTTCTCCGGCATCCGGATCCGGAATCAATTCGTCTTCGGGATCGGAAGGAGCCCGGTCTTCGGGCAGGACCTGTTCATCCTTTTCCAGCTCTGCGTTCTTATCCTGAGGCATATCCTCTCCTACATCGATATATTGAGAACTACTTCCAACAATTTCAGGAAGCCCGTGTCCAGGATCCAGAAGAAGAAAGCAAACAGGGCGCAGGTGACCAGCACCACGCCTGTATAGCGATATGTCTCTTTTTTCGTAGGCCAGACGACCTTTTTGATCTCGGAACGAATGCCGCGGAAGTACTCCTTCATCCGCGTCCATCTTTTGGTCTTGGCTACAGCTGAATCTGCCATTTTGACGATTTCCTTTCGCTACTTGGTTTCCTTGTGCAGGGTTTCCTTTTTGCAGAACTTGCAGTATTTCATCATTTCGATACGATCGGGATCGTTCTTCTTGTTCTTCGTGGTATTGTAGTTTCTCTGCTTGCACTCGGTGCATGCCATGGTGATTCTAACCCTCATAATTCTGACCTCCGTAAAATGATCCGTCCTGGACGGTTTATCGATCTGTTTCTGCGCAGAATACAAACAATTGTACCATAGCGTCACCTTGTTAAGTTATCACAACCGACCCCCGCTGTCAACGCTTATCAGACTTTTTTTCGAAGCTGGGCGTCGTCGGAATCCTTGGTCACGTCGACCCAGACGCCGCCGGTGACACGCGCCAGATCTTCCGGCGTAAATTCGACTGCGGAATTCCCGGTCCCCGCTGCAGGAAAAACCGAGCCGTACGCTTTCAGCGATTCATCCAGGAAAACCTTGATCCCTTCCGGCAGACCGAAGGGGCAGACGCCGCCCACCGGATGGCCGGTCACCGCCTGAGTTTCTTCGAAGGAAAGCATCTTTGCCTTGCAGCCGAAGCGATCTTTATACTTTCTGTTGTCGATCCTGGCGGTGCCCATGACCACAAGCACAAAATGGGTGCCGTCTTTCAGTTCCATGGCCAGGGTCTTGGCGATCTCTCCGGGCTCTCGACCCAAGGCTTTGGCTGCCAGTTCCACGGTTGCGCTGCTCTCTTCCAGGAGAATGATCTCGTTGGGGATCTGGTGTTCCTCAAAATATTTCTTGACTGCTTCGTATCCCATGACGCCTCCTTCTTCAATGAAAAAGACCCTTTCGGGCCGATCGGTGAGTACATCATACAACCGGATCCCGGAAATTGCAAGGGTCTTCCGCAGAAAAAAAGAGGCGATCATTGAAGTGCACCCCAAATGTTAGACACAAAATCTATTGTTTGGAGGTGCATTTTTTATGACTAAGTTCAGCCATGAGTTCAGATTGAAACTTGTGATGGAGGTGGAAGAAGGCATGCCTTTGGGAACTGTGGCCCGAAATCACAATGTAGGTAAGAGGGCCTTACATACCTGGGTTTACAACTACCGCAGTGGTGGAGTTGAGCAGCTTACAGCAGTAAGAAGGAGATATACACAAGAATTCAAGCTGTCAGCTATTGAGTATCGACGGGCAAATGATGTATCCTATGCTCAAGCAGCCACCGATCTTGGCATCCCAAATGAGGGAACTTTGTACGACTGGGAAAAGAGATACTCCGAGCAAGGACCGGTGGGCTTGCAGGACGCCAGGAGAGGCAGGCCGCCCAAGATGCTAAAGAAAGAAAATAAACGCAAAAAACCGATGACACGGGAAGAAGAGCTTGAAACCGAAAACAATCGGCTCCGGATGGAGAATGCTTACCTAAAAAAATTGAACGCCTTAGTTGCAGAACGGGAAAAATCCGGAAAGAAGACAAAGTAAGAGCTGTCTGTGAACTAAGGCAAGAATTCAACCTGGGTGACCTTCTGAAGCTCGCAGGAATTCCAAGAAGCACCTATTACGTCATCCTCAAACGATTAGATGTGAAAGATAAGTACGCCGATCTGCGCCTTGAGATCCGCAATATATGTGAGGAGCACAAGGGGCGCTACGGCTATCGTCGAGTGACCGCCGAGCTTCACAACCGTGGACACAAGGTGAATCATAAGGTCGTGATGCGCCTGATGAAGGAGTCGCATCTCACCTGTAAAGTACGCATGAAGAGGTACCGTTCCTACCGTGGAGAAGTGGGCAAGATCGCTCCCAACCTGATCAACAGAGACTTTCATGCCCAAGCTCCTTACCAGAAACTGACCACGGACATTACAGAGTTTTCGCTGTTTGGAATGAAGCTCTATCTCTCCTGTGCTGGATATGTATAACGGGGAGATCCTCAGCTATGTGATTTCTGAGAAGCCGGTGCTGCAACAGGTCACACAAATGCTTGATCAGCTCTTTGAACGAGCCCCCAAGGATGCAGCGCCGATCATGCATTCTGATCAGGGCTGGCAATACCAACATGTCTTCTTCCGGAACCGATTAAAGGAGCGCAATTGGATACAAAGTATGTCCCGCAAGGGAAACTGTCTTGACAATAGTCCGATGGAGAACTTCTTTGGATTGCTCAAGTCTGAGTTACTTTACCTTCAGGAATTTGATTCAATTCAGCATTTCCGTCAACAACTGGAAGATTACATTGACTACTACAACAACAAACGGATCAAGATTAAACTAAAAGGAATGAGCCCGGTGCAATACCGAACTCATTCTCATCGACTCGCTTAATTAATTTGTCCAACTTTTGGGGTGCTGAACATCAGCCTCTTTTTTTTATTATTTTTGGAGCTTTCTGTAGGCTTCATACTTTTCCCGAGCCTGCTTTTCCGCTTTGTCGAAGAGCTCTTCCGCATGCTCCGGGAAGGTTCTCTCCAACGCAGAGTACCGGACTTCCCCGGCCAGAAATTCGCCGTAGGGAATGGTGGGCTCCTTGCTGTCCAGTGTAAAATCACCGGTATCCGGATGATATCGATACAAGTGCCAGTATCCTGCATCCACTGCTTTTCCGGCTTCCTGCTGAGCCAGGTGCATGCCTGCGGCGATCCCGTGGGCGATGCAGGGCGCATAGGCGATGATCACCGAAGGACCGTCGTAATACTCTGCTTCCCGGATCGCCCGGACCAACTGCGCAGGATCGGCCCCCATGGACACCTGCGCCACGTAGACGTTCCCATACGTTCTGGCCAGCGCGCCCAGATCCTTTTTGCCCGAGCGCTTTCCGGAAGCGGTGAACTGAGCGACCGCCCCCAACGGCGTAGCCTTGGATGCCTGCCCGCCGGTATTGGAATATACCTCGGTATCCACAATGAACACGTTGACGTTCTCGCCGGAGGACAGCACATGATCCAATCCGCCGTAACCGATGTCGTAGGCCCAGCCGTCGCCGCCGTACATCCAAAATGTTTTGCGCGAAAAGTGCTTTTTGGCGGCCAGCATGTCCCGGATCAGCTTTTCTTCCTCTACGGAAGTTTGGCCTGCTGCCGCGGCGCGTTCCAGCATCCCTCGAAGCGCATCCCCGGCCTCGACCGACTGCGTAAAGTCATCGAAGGCGAGGAGCCATTGTTCCAAGGCCTTTTTGAGACCGGCGTTCCCGGTGATTTTCAGCAGGGCTTCCGCCCGCTGCTTCTGGGCTTCCCGCTGCTGTTTGACGGATAACGCCATCCCGAGACTGAATTCGGCATTGTTTTCGAAGAGCGAGTTGCTCCAGGCAGGGCCTTTTCCTTCTTTGTTTCTGGTATAAGGAATGCCGGGCATGGCGCCGCCCCAGGCTTGTGTACAGCCTGTGGCGTTGGCCCAATAGACCCTGTCACCGAAGAGTTGGGTGAGCAGCTTGGCATAGGGTGTTTCTCCGCAGCCT
>JAAYDG010000060.1 GCA_012729355.1 Clostridiales bacterium | reverse complement strand
TCGACAAGAACGGAAATACGCCGGTCAGCCGATTGATGTCCATGGCACTTCCCAGCGGAGGCATCCGTCACACCGAAAGCGGAACGGAGGACTGGATGGCATCGCAGCAGGCGCTGTGTGCGATCTCGGCATTGGTGCGGCAAATGGACGGCAAGGGGAGTTTGTATCGCTTTGGCGGAGGATCGCCGGCGCTGGAGCAGGTTGCGCCGGATGCGATCGGCGAATCGGGAGATTCTGAAGATGAAGGCGGACACACAACGGCATCCGGCAGTGCTGTCGGAGAAAACGCTTCGGATCTTCCTTCCGGGGAAGGGCTCGCCGTCGAGGATCCGGCTCAGGATGGTGCAGGCGCGATGAACGGAGATGTTTCGGAAGATCCGGTCGATCTTCCGGAGGAAGGCACCGGGACCGGGTCAAACGGTCTGACCAGGACCGCCGGGATCCTCTTGGGGATCCTGGGAAGTGGTCTGTGTCTTCGGATCGGCCTGAAAAAGTCGACCGGACGAAAAAAGGATCTATGGCTTCTGCTGGCTGTCGTGCTGGCGGCCGCGTCGCTCTATCTGCTGGCCAATCCTCAAAGCTTTGAGCAGTTTCGGGCAGGTCAGCTGAACAACAAGGCCGGGGATACAGTAACGGTAAGTATCGATTGTTCCACTGTGTGGGACAACGAAGAGGATCTGGATCCGGCTCTGACCGAAGGCGATTATATTCCGGCGGACGGTATTTTTCTTGCAGAGACCTCTGTTCCTTTTACGGACGGAGAGACTGCTTTTGACGTGCTGATGCGGGTGGCTGCCATGGAGGATCTCCAAGTGGATTACCAGGGTGCGGACTCCACGCTCTACGGAACGGCTTATATCCGGGGCATCCAGCATCTGTACGAATTTTCCTGCGGACCGCTGTCCGGCTGGACCTATTCGGTAAACGGAGAATTCCCTGATCGGGGAAGCAGCGGCTATCCGCTTGCGCCCGGGGATCGGGTGGAATGGATCTATACGTGCGATCTGGGCCGATACACGGATATCACGGAAGCGGGGGAAACGCCTTGAGACTTTTGACGAACCTCCATCCGGCTGTAGTGCTGGTGTATATCGTATCGCTCCTGGGCGTTGTTATGTTTACGCGCCACCCGCTGGTTATCGCGTTGGCTTTGATGGGATCCGTGCTCTTTCTTGTAGCTGCGGTGGGCATGCAGGCTGCCGGAAAAGTACTAGGGCTTTCATTCCTGCTCATCCTGCTGGTGACGCTGACGAATCCTTTGTTCATGCATCGAGGTGTTACGCCGCTCTTCGTGATTTTCGGCAAGGTGGTCACCATGGAATCCTTGATGTACGGCTTCGTTTCCGGTGCAATGCTGGCAGCGGTCATTCTGTGGTTCAAAGGGATTGGCACTGTCATGACCTCTGATAAGTTTCTGTATCTGTTCGGGCGTATTTTCCCGAAATTGAGCTTGATCTTGTCCATGTCTTTTCGATTCATTCCCCTATTTGCACGGCAGATCCGCGGAGTCTATCAAGTGCAGAAAACGATGGGAATGTATGATAGTCGAGCTATAAGCGACCGCTTTTTGGGTGGCGCAAGAGTGTTTTCCGCCGTCCTCACCTGGGCGCTGGAAAACGCCATTGATACAGCCAATTCCATGAGAGCCAGGGGCTATGGAATTCCCGGACGGACTTCTTTTTCCCTTTTTGCGTTTGGAAAGACTGATGGGATCGCGCTGATCGTGGCCTTGATACTTGGCACTTCCGCTGCCCTCGGCGCTTGGAACGGCGCTTTGGATTTTACGTATTATCCGGCTGTCTCTGCGCCGGAACCGGAGCTGGCTGATCTGGCCGTCTGGATCCTGATCGGCGTGATGATGCTGCTGCCCGCTATGATCGAAATAGCAGATAGGATGTTATGGAACTTATACAGATCAAGGATGTAAGCTTCACCTATAACGGAGAAGGGATACGGGCTCTGGATCGGGTTTCATTGTCGGTGAAGCAAGGCGATTTTATATTGTTCTGCGGTCAATCCGGCTGCGGAAAGACCACACTGCTTCGCCTGTTGAAACCCGAGCTTGCACCGGCCGGGGATTGTCCGGGAGAGATCCGCTACGACGGACAGGATCTTCGGACGCTGGATCAGGAAAGAGCGGCGTCGGAGATCGGCTTTGTGATGCAGCAGCCCGAGCGTCAGGTAGTGACGGATAAAGTATGGCACGAGCTGGCCTTCGGACTGGAAAATTTGGGGATATCTACCGACGAGATCCGCAGAAGAGTGGGAGAGATGGCCAGCTTTTTCGGCATCCAGACTTGGTTCCGCCACAATACCGCCGAACTGTCAGGCGGGCAAAAGCAGCTGCTGAATCTGGCTGCCGTAATGGTGATGAATCCCCGGCTTCTGATCCTTGATGAGCCCACATCTCAGCTGGACCCCATCGGGGCGGCGGATTTTATCGCGACACTTCAGAAGATTAATCGGGAGCTGGGGACGACCATCTTGCTGGCGGAACACAGGCTGGAAGGCCTGTTTCCCATCGTCGATAAAGTTGTGGTGATGGACCAAGGCCGCATTGCTGTGGACCGGGCGCCGGCGGAAGCCGGCGAGGCCCTGCGCATGCTCCGGTCCGACCATCCCATGCTGGCGGGCCTTCCCAGCGCGGTAAAGATCTACCACGCGCTGGACGCCCGGGGCGCCTGCCCCCTTACCGTTCGCCAAGGGCGTACATTCCTGAGCGAGCACTACGGCAACGCGATCCGAAGGATCCCGGTCCACGAGAAAGAACTGACCACGCCCATCGCTTTGGAAGTACGGGACGGCTGGTTCCGCTATGAGAGAGAAGGGCCCGATATCCTGCGCGGTTTGTCCATGCGGGTCCATCGGGGAGAAACCTTTAGCATTCTGGGGGGAAACGGGACCGGTAAAACCACGGCATTGACCATTCTGGCCGGCCTGAACCGACTGTATAAAGGATCTGTGAACATCCCTAAAAACGGGTACGACAGTAAATCCGTGAAGCACACCCGTGTGGCCCTGCTTCCGCAAAACCCTCAGAATGCATTCGTCAAATTCACAGTGCGTGAGGAGCTGGAGGAAGTTTGCGGATTGATGGAATACGGTTTGGATACTTCCGCTGAATTGACAGATCAGGTCGCAAAGCGCCTGCAGATCGATCACCTGATGGATCGCCATCCCTACGATCTGTCCGGCGGCGAACAGCAGAAGGCTGCTTTGGCCAAAGTGCTGCTGCTGCGTCCTTCCATCCTTCTTCTGGATGAACCGACCAAGGGGATCGATGCTTATTCCAAAGAGGTTTTGCGGCGGATCCTGAATGAATTAAAAACCGAAGGAATCACCATCGTCATGGTCAGTCACGATGTGGAATTTGCCGCTATGACCTCGGATCGCTGCGCGATGTTCTTTGACGGGCAGCTGGTCTCGGTGGGGACGCCCAATTCCTTTTTCTCCACGAACACGTTTTATACCACGGCGGCCAGTCGGATCTCCCGTCATCGCTACGACAACGCGGTTTCCTGGGAGGATGTGGTGCGCCTGTGTCTGGAAAACGGGGAGCTGGAACCATGCTGACGCGATCCCGCCCTGCCTGGCTGACGCCGCTGATCATACTGGTCGTCATTCCTTCTGTTGCGTGGGTCGGCGCGCTGTTCCTTCGCGACAAGCAGTATGGTGTCATTTCGTTCCTTTTGGCGTTTTTGTCCTGCCTGCCGTTTTATCTGTCTTTTGAACGAAAAAAAAACCAGACGGCAGAGCTGGTTCTTATCGCTGTGATGATCGCCCTGGCAGTTCTGGGCAGAGTGATTTTCGCGCCGCTGCCCGGCATGAGCCCGGTGACTGCGATCGCTTCGCTTACGGCGCTTTCCTTCGAGCCGGCTTCCGGGTTTCTGGTGGGGTCGCTCAGCGCTGTTGTATCCAATATGTTGTTCGGACAGGGGCCCTGGATGCCTTTTCAGATGATGGCCTGGGGACTTACGGGATATGCCGCAGGCGCGCTGGGCAAACAAGGATTCCTGAACCGGCGCTTTGAGCTGGCGATCTTCGGCTTCTGCTCCGGAATCACATTCTCTCTGATCATGGATGTCTGGACCGTGCTGGCCTTGGGCGATGGCTTTCAGTGGTTCCGCTATTTGGCGATCCTGGCCACTGCCGCGCCGTTCACCTTGATCTATGGTGTTTCAAACGCTGTATTTCTGGTTTTGCTGAAGCAACCCATAGGGCGGCGGCTGGAGAGGATACGTAAAAAATACGGTCTGTAAGGGAACACCTCTTGCGAAGAACATCGGACTGTGGTAGATTGAAAGTACAAATTGAATAGGCCAGATGTTCCGGCAATTGCCGGCTAAGAGGGAAACGGGCGAACATCCCGTGCGGTCCCGCCACTGTAAGCGAGGAGCGACGATAATGCGAAAGCATCCACTGGGAAACCGGGAAGGATATCGAAGCGACGATCCGCAAGCCAGGAGACCTGCATCCGGTCAAAGCAACCGACGCGGAACTCGGAAAAGCTTGTTTGACATCAAACAGTAAAAACGGACTGTGGAGCGATCCACAGTTTTTGCTTTTCCCCCGTAATATCATGGGAGGATAACATGAAAAATAAACGATTTAGAAAACCCCTGGCTTTTCTTTTGGCTCT
>JAAYDG010000059.1 GCA_012729355.1 Clostridiales bacterium | reverse complement strand
GACCATTATGTATCTTGAAGAAATCAATGCACTGCCCAAAAAATTCGTCAGCAACCTTGATAGCGATTTCGAAAACCTTAAAGTCTATCTTGTCCAAGACTATGATTTAAAGCTTCTAAATCGCGTCGTTAATTTCGGTGTCAATATTTTTGGTGAATTGGGTATGGATGAATGGGGCCTTGTCCCGCAAATTAGACATGGCAATGTATTTCTTTTAAAAGAAGCTTGAAAAAAGCAAATCGTCGGCCTTGCGATTTTAATGCGCGACTGGGAAGATTTAGAAAAAGCGTATCTGTTCGATTACGCAATTGCGGAAGACCACCGGGGGCAAAACATAGGTGTGCAGTTTTTAAAAGTGATCATTGCAAATTTGGTGGAGCAAGGTTTCTTAAAAATGAGCCTTACGGTCGATGTGGAAAATGCGCCTGCCATCCGACTGTATGAAGATAAAATCGGATTTGAAATCAAGCAACACAATAGAGACGAATACGGGCAAGGTCATGATCGCTATATTATGGAATTAGATTTCAATAAATTTTTAGAATCGCGAAATAAACTTGCCAAATAAAAGCATTGTTCGATTGCGGAAAAGCAAAAGATTGGAAAATGCATTGAGGATTTTGTTCCATGGATAAAAATCAAGGCTATATCAAAAGCATCAGAGGAAGCATCATCGATGTTGTTTTTGAACGGGAATTGCCGGCTTTAAACAATAAACTTGTAACGGGAGAGGGCGACCGGGTAGTGATGGAAGTCGCGTCGTACATCGACGATGAGACGATCAGCTCGATCGCGCTCACGGCCACCGGCGGGCTGTCCCGGGGGGACATCGTGACGGACACCGGCGGGCCGTTGCAGGTGCCTGTGGGCACGGCGGTGCTGGGCAAGATGTTTGATGTCTTCGGAAATACGCTGGCCGGCGAAGACGTGAGCGGGGCGGAGACCCGGTCGATCCATCAGAAGCCGGTGCCGTTTTCCAAGCGAAGCACGCGGAACGAAATCTTTCTCACCGGGATCAAGGCCATCGACGTGCTGACACCTCTGGCCCGGGGCGAAAAGGCCGGTCTGTTCGGCGGAGCCGGTGTGGGAAAAACCGTGTTGATCACCGAGCTGATCAACAACACGGCGAAAAAAACAGAGGGCTACAGCGTTTTCTGCGGGATCGGCGAGCGGTCCCGGGAAGCCGAAGAGCTCTACAGAGAAGTGAAAGAAGCGAAAGTGCTGGAAAACGCGGTACTGATCTTTGCGCAGATGAACGAGCCGCCGGGCGCCCGTTTCCGGGTGGGGCACGCGAGCCTGACCATGGCCGAGTATTTTCGGGACGAAGAGAAAAAGGACGTACTGCTTTTGATCGACAACGTGTTCCGGTTTATCCAGGCCGGATCCGAAGTGTCGGGGCTGACGGGGAAAATGCCTTCGCGGGTGGGCTATCAGCCGACACTTGCCAGCGAGCTGGCGGAACTGGAGGAACGGATCTCCAGTACCGAATCCGGCGCGATCACGTCGATCCAGGCGGTCTATGTGCCCGCGGACGATTTTACCGACCCCAGCGCGACCCACACGTTCTCGCACTTGTCGGCGTCGGTGGTGCTGTCCCGTCAGCGGGCCAGCCAGGGACTCTATCCGGCGATCGATCCGTTGAATTCTTCATCGAAAATGCTCAATGCGGCCGTCGTAGGCAAGCGGCACTACGACATCGCCCGGGAGATCAAGAAGACCCTGGCCACCTACGAGGAGCTGAAGGATATCATCGCCATGCTGGGCATCGAGGAACTTTCCGTGGAAAACCGCAACGTGGTCTACCGGGCCAGGAAGCTGGAGCGCTTTTTGACTCAGCCTTTTTTTACAACGGTGGAGATCACCGGCGGCGAAGGCCGGTTGGTGGAGCTGGAAGATGCGCTGGAGGGCTGCGAGCGGATCCTGAACGACGAGTTTGCCGAATACGAGGAGAACGATCTCTACATGATCGGCAATATCCAGGAGGCCGTGGAGCGGAAGAAGAAGCGGGACGCAAAGCATGAGGCTTAAGTTTATCCTTCCCTATAAAACCATCCTGGACGAGGATGTGCAGAAGATCACGGCGCCCGGGTCGGAGGGAGAGTTTCAGATCCTTCCCCGCCACATCGACGCTACCTGGACCTTGCGGGCGGGCATCCTGCAGATCACAGCGGGGAGGGAGTTGTATTATGCCATCGACCGGGGCGTAGCGGTAAAACAAGGAGACACGGTGTACCTGTCCACGATGCGGGCCATCGCCGGAGACTCTCTGGGCGAACTGAGCCGGACGGTGGAAGAGACGTTCAAGGTATTGGACGATAAGGAAAAGCAGGCCAGAGAAGTACTCGTTCGGCTGGAAACGGAAACGATCCGCAAGTTCATCGAGATGGAAAAATAAGGGGCGTGATCTTCTTGGACAAGAAGAAACGGACGGCAGAAGAAGAGCTTCTGGAAAAAATCAAAAAGGATTCCGCGAAAAAAATGAAAGCCCGGGAAGAAGGCAGCGAGATCATGTTCGGCCTGGGACTCTTCGGGATCGTTGGATGGTCCATCGCGATCCCCACCGTTTTGGGCATCGCCCTGGGCGTCTTTCTGGACAAGCGATTCCCCCAGAGCTTTTCCTGGACGATCACGCTGCTGTTCGCCGGGGTCATCCTGGGATCCTACAATGCCTGGCGCTGGGTCAGAGAAAAGAGTGAAGAGGAAGAGGAGAACGAAGAATGACTGCATTTTTGATCGGGATCAGCCTGGGCCTTGTTTTTTTCGGCGGCCTGTATTGGACGGTTCAAAAGCTGGCGGACGCAAAGCATCCAAGCCTTCTGATGACAGCCAGCCTGCTCTTTCGCATGACGGCTTTGCTGGCGGTGTTGTTTTACGTTTCGAAGGATGGATATCAGAGCGCATTGTTTGCCATGGCCGGTATGCTCCTGGTCCGCATCGTCATGACGTTCAGCGTCAAGCGGCCGAAGTAAAAGGAAATCCGAACCTACAGAGAAAAGGAGGAGCTGTATGACCATCGATCCCAGTGAAATCGTTTATTTTGAAGCAGGCTTTGTACGCATCACGGCAACGCTGGTCTTTACGTGGGTCATTATGATCCTTCTGACTGTCGTGTCGTATCTGGTCACAAGGAATATCAAAGTGGAAGGCGAAATATCCAAGGGACAGAACATCCTGGAGGCTCTGGTGGAAACCATCAACGGCCAGATCCGGCAGATCAGCCGGCAGGATCCGGCCAAGTATCTTCCCTTCGTGGGCACGCTGTTTATCTTTATCCTTGCATCCAACATCCTCTCCATCGTTCCGGGCTTTATTTCCCCCACCGGCTCCCTGAACACCAGTGTTGCTCTGTCGCTCTGTGTATTCCTGTCCGTGCCGGTGTTCGGGATCGGGGAGCAGGGCATCGGCGGCTATCTGAAGGAATACATCAAGCCCACGTTTATCATGCTGCCTTTCAATATCATCAGCGAGATTTCCAGAACCTTGTCTCTGGCCATCCGTCTGTACGGAAACGTCATGAGCTCCAGCATCATCGTGGCCATCCTGCTGGGTGTCGTTCCCCTGTTTTTTCCGGTCGTCATCCAGGCCCTCGGTCTGTTGACGGGGGTGATCCAGGCTTACATATTCGCGATCCTTGCAATCGTCTACATTGCATCGGCCACCGAACGCAAAAAGAAGAAAAAAGGAAACTTGAAGGAGGAATCATAATGGACAATATCGGTTTGATCGGGATGGTCTCGATCATCATGGCGGGGCTGACCATCGCAGTAGGCTCCATCGCCCCGGCCATCGGGGAAGGCAATGCGGTATCCCAGGCGCTCAAATCCATCGCCCAGCAGCCCGACGAGGCAAACACGATCTCCAGAACGCTCTTTGTGGGACTGGCGATGATCGAATCCACCGCGATCTACTGCTTCGTCATCTCCATGATCCTGCTGTTCGCCAATCCGTTCTGGAACAAAGTGATAGGATAAGCCGATGAATATCAGCTGGTTTGAGATCATTGCGCAGATCGTCAACTTTTTTATCATTCTTTTTATCTTGCAGAAGCTTCTCTACAAGCCGGTGATGAAGGCTATGGCCCAGCGCCAGGAGCGGATCCAAAAAGCTCAGAAGGAAGCGGATGCGAAGATGAAGGAAGCCGAAACGTTGGTGGCTGCCTATGACAAAAAAACAGAAGAGATCGAAAGCGAGAGAAAAACGATCCTGGAAACGGCCCGGACCGAAGCTCGGGAAAAGAAGGAGAGCCTTCTGGCGGACTATCAGAAGGAAGCCGAGGGCAAGCGGCAGCTCTATCTGAAAGAGATCGAGGACGAGAAGGAGAGCTTTCTGCGCCAGTTGCGGAAGAACCTGGGGGAGAGCGCCGTCAAGATCGCTTCCCGTATTTTAAGCGCCCTGTCTTCCAAAGAGCTGGAAGCCGAAGTGTTCGAAACGTTTCTGGCCGATCTGAAAGCTCTGAGCAAGAGCGTGCCGGATCCCGAAGAACTCAAAAAAGAGGAGCGCGTGCAGGTGCATTCCTTCCGGGAGCTTACAAAGAGCGAACAGAAAGCGATCCGGGATGCTCTGAAAGAGCAGCTGCCCAACGTGGGGGAAATCGAATTCGAAACGGAATCCGAGCTGATGCTGGGTCACGCTTTGTATTTGGAAACCTATACAGTCCATACGAATATCAAAAACTATTTGGACGAAATCGAAAAAGAGATCGCCCAGCGTCTGGACGTGAACTGATATGGAGTGCCCGGGATGTTAGAAAATCAATTCAAAGCATTGGCCCAGGCGACGGACGAAGCGTTGGCCGGGGATTTTGAAGAAATCAATATCGAGGAAAGCGGAACGGTCGTGCTGATTGACAGCGGGATCGCAAAGGTTCGCGGTCTTAAGAAGGTGAAGAACGAGGAACTGATCGCGTTTCCCAACGGAACCATGGGCCTGGCGTTCAATCTGAACCCCGAGGAGATCGGGGTGATCCTGCTGGGTTCGTTTGACGGCATCAAGTCGGGCCAGAAGGTCAAGCGGACCTACAAGGTTGCCGACATCCCCGTGTCCGATGAATTCCTCGGCAGGGTGATCAGCCCGCTGGGAGAGAT
>JAAYDG010000058.1 GCA_012729355.1 Clostridiales bacterium | reverse complement strand
GTGATCGTCAATGCGCCCGGACGGACGATCAGATACAGGGTGGCCGAAGCGGTGCTGATGCTGTCCGAAACGCTCACCAGCAACGGGTAAGTGCCTGCCAGGGTCGGTGTTCCCGAAATTGCGCCGGCAGCGCTGTCATAGGTCAGTCCTGCCGGCAGTCCGGAGATGACCCAGGTATAGTTTTCCGTCAACCCGCCCGCAGCGGCCAACTGATCGCTGTAGCCTGCTCCCGCAGTGGCTTGAGTGAGCTCGGCTGTAGCCACCGAGACCGGCGAGACGGCTTCGGGATACAGATCGCCGCCGGCCATGGCCGCATAGGCGGTGGTGCCCGGCAAGCCCAGAGCATTTTGCTCCAGGGTAGCGCCGGCGGCCTCTTTATAATATCCCGAGGCGTGTTGTCCTTTGATCAGGCTGACCGAGAATTGGCGGTTCCAGTCGTTGAGGCCGAAGGATGTGATGGGCGAGGCTTCGTATTCCGCGAAGTTTCTGATCCCGTATAATGACCTGGCGGCCAGATTCGAGGAGGCTGCGCCGGAAAGGCAGTCCTGAGTAACGGCGCTGTCAAAATCTCCGCTGGTCCAAAGATAGCTGCCGTTAGCGTTTTTTGTACTGTCATAAGGCGTTTCCCAATGATCGATCACATATTGAAGGTATCGATCATAGATTTGCCGGGCTTCTCCTTTGGTAATCGCCGTACTGGTACAGCCTGCCGCGGTCTCATCGGCGGCATCCCATTGATCCCAGCCCAGCCATTTGCAGGCAAGTAGATAGTCTCCGGCAGGCGCAAAAATAGAATCGGCTCCGAGCGGCGCATAGATGCATCCGCCGTCCGCATTCTGGATTTGGCACAGATGGTTGGCCAGCCTGTCCTTGAGCCGGTTATTGATGTAGACTCCGTCGGCGCCCATCTCTTCTTCGGCGGTGTGCAGCCCATGGATCCATCCGGCCGAAATCAGAGGATTCGCCGCTGAAATCACTTGATTGTTGTTTGCAGGGAAACCTGTCCAACCACCTTGTGTTAGGGCATTGTTCTCGTCGATCTGTGATGCGATCCCCGCATCGACCATTCTTTGGATGATCAGTTCGAAAGGAAGCCCGTTGACCAAGCTTCCACCCGCCGCCACGGTGGACCCTGTGAGCCGGCTCTTTGCCAATGCCGATAACACAAGACCGTTGCTGTTGATTTCCGGCACGGTATAGAACGGGATATGGAGGCCGCTGTAATCGATATCGCCGTCGATCCTGCCCACCCCGTCATCGCTTTGATCCAGCTCGTTTATGATCGTCAGTTCGGCCAGATTGTTCAGCAGATAATTGACCGCCCGGTAAAGATCGTCCGCATAGGGATCGGTATTGTATAGAATATCATTTCTTTCGTTCAGAGCACTTGTGTCAAACAGGTCCGATCCGGCCGGGTATGCTGCATAATGTCCGTTCT
The DNA here is from genome assembly GCA_012729355.1 of Clostridiales bacterium. Taxonomy (GTDB): domain Bacteria; phylum Bacillota; class Clostridia; order Peptostreptococcales; family Anaerovoracaceae; genus UBA10908. The sequence continues at coordinate 2,341 of JAAYDG010000058.1, read as the reverse complement.
CTGCCATGGCCAGAACATACAGAGCCGTATTTGCTGCCTTTACATCATTGGATGCGCCGGGGAGATAGCCGGTCGCCCCGGACCCCGCGGCTTCGACCCGTACAAACTGCTGGTGCAGGTACCACATCGCATCTTCCATGGCAATGTTTTTTAGTATCGATCGCTGGGTGTCGCTGAGCCCCGAAGGGGTGGCGGAGGACAGATCCCGGTATTGCAATATGGGATAGGTTCCAAATCCGCTGTCAACGGGTGCTCCTGTGCTGGTGTTGATGCCGGCTGCGACTTCGATGACGCTGTGGATCAGTTTTCTTTCTTCCGAAATAGAAGGCAAATACTGTTGACCGGACAGATCGCTCCCTTTGGCTCTGTACCATTTGCCGGCTGCATTTGCATAGGTTTTTCCTGCCAGCTGATCCCAATTGCCGTCTCCGTCGATATCCCAACGGTAGTAATAGTCAGCAGTAAGGCCCGCTCCGGGCACGACAGCTTTGAATGTCGCTAAATGTCCGTTGTAGGAATAGTGAGGCTGGCCGGTATCGTTTATGCTGGCCGGCACCGGCAGAACGACCGGCGGGCCGATCGCAAAAGTCTCATTGTTTCCTGATAAACCTGCCGCAATCAAAAATACAAGTATGCCGAGAACGGATAGTACTTGCCTTCGCATTCCTTTCATTTCAACACCTCTGTCGTGCTTGAACAGGTTGCCTGTTTTGTTGGATTTTTGTGGATCCTCTGACTATATCATACACCCATCCGTGCTGGTTCATCCAGTATTTTTCACATTGCCTTGACAAGCGATTCGTTGCGCCATAAGATGTGAGTGAGGTCTCATTCAGGAGGTGAAACGCATGCCGAAAAAAGAATCGATCAGAAAGGCAGCAGTAAAAATAATAGCCGAAGAAGGCTTTTTTTCGGCGACTACCGACAAAATCGCCAAAGAAGCAGGATTCGCGGTGGGCACAATTTATAATTACTTTTCGAACAAAGAAGATATTCTAAAATATATCCTTGATGTGGAGTATCAGAAAAGATATGAATTCTATCAAAGAGTCAAAGACAGTCAGAAGGATCCACTGTTAAAAATCAAGGAACTGTTGGATTTTCATTTTACCGAGATCCAAAAGGAGCCCGAAATCATCAGAATCGTTTTGGCTGAAAAGGGCACCGCCAGCCGGAGCAAATTGATGCCCTTGGAAAAATACACGAAGCTGTCTGCTATTTTTTCAGAAATCTTCATCGAAGGGATGGAGGAAGATTACTTCAGGCGATGCGACCCGAAGATCCTGGCCATAGCGGTTTTCGGCTTTTTGGAAGCCGTCATGAGCGAGTTTTTGATAACCAAAGATGTTCATTTGTTGAATCGCAGCACGGAGGAATTGATCGGATTGCTGCGGACAGGGTTAATGAAGTAAGGCATATTTTTTTAAGCAGATATGAATGAGGTCTCATTCATATCCGCTTCCGGAGGAGCTTTTATGCGAAAAAAAACCGTGATCAAATTCGTCGGAGCAATGACAGTTTTATTGATGCTGTTCTTTTTAGTCACCGGCAGAGAACAAGCTACAGGCGTTGAGCAGGAAAGCGTCGACTCTCTGGGTATTCCGGTTGAGGTGCATCTGGTGAAAAGCGGCGATATTCGCGAATCGCTGAACTATATGGGCACAGTGAAAAGCAAAAATCAAGCGGAGCTTTCCTTTCAATCGCCCGGGATCATTCGGACGATTTATGTGGCTGAAGGCGATCCGTTTCTCGAAGGCCAGATTTTAGCTGAGTTGAACACAGAAGATCTTGCGGCAAGGTATGAAGTCGCGCAGCAAAAAATAGCCGGCGCCAAACTGAATGTGGACTATCTGAAAGATCAGACAGAGAAACTCAGGATGCTGTATAGCGAAGGAGCGGTTTCCCATCAGCAGCTTCTGGACGCAGAGTATAAGTATCAATTAGCTGTGGTGGCCTATCAGGAAACCCTCGCCGTTGCCAATGAAATAGGCGTTTCGATAAACAGCGCGCGCATCCGTGCGCCCTATACCGGAAGCGTCAGAAGGTTATATGGACAAGCGGGCGAAATGGTTCAGCCGGGACAGGCCGTCTGTTCTGTTTCAGAGACGGATGATTTGATCGTGGAAACGGCGGTCATCGAAAAAGATTTGCCGGCAGTGGCCGTCGGGTCCCGCGTTATGCTTCAAATTCCGGGAGCGGGAGAGACGGAGGCTGTGGAAGGGACCGTGTCCGCGATCGCTCCATTCTTACATCCTCAAACACGCACAGCGAATGTTGAAATCATGATCCCGTCCGGGTACGAGTATCTGTTGCCCAACATGAGTGTAAGCGTGGCGCTCAT
>JAAYDG010000057.1 GCA_012729355.1 Clostridiales bacterium | reverse complement strand
GGAATACAGCGACGATCCCGGCAACTTCGGCGTCTGTCAGTTTACGCAGGAGGAACTGGACGCACTCGTGCTCAAAGCACAGAAAAACGGCATGCACGTCCTCTGTCACGGCATCGGCGACGCTGCCATGGAGCGCATCCTGAATAGCTACGAAAAGGCCCAAAATACAACAAAGACCCCGAATGCGAGAAACGGGATCGTTCACGTTCAGATCTCGACTTTTGATATTTTAAAGCGAATGAAGGCGCTCAACGTCGTTTCCTATGCGGAACCCGTATGCATCGACGGGGATATGCATTGCGTAGAAGACCGGGTGGGCCATGACCGTCTGACAGAATCCTATGCCTACCGGACGATGCTGGATCTGGGACTGCGATGCGGCTACTCTTCGGACTGCCCCGTGGATTCGGTGAACCCTATCGTATCGATCTACATCGCCGTCAACCGGAAAGACCACACGGGATGGCCGGAAGAAGGCTGGTATCCTGCGCAAAAGCTGACTGTCCAAGAGGTCCTGGAAGGCTTTACGATGGGTTCGGCGTACTGCTCCTTCGAGGAAAACGTCAAGGGCAGCATTTCCCCGGGGAAATACGCAGATTTCGTGCTGCTGTCCGAAAACATCCTGGAAACACCGCCGGAAGATCTGCTGAGAGTACGTGTTCAAAAAACATATTTGGGCGGAAAGCAGACCTTTCCGCCCGAGGGTTGAATCCGGAAATTCGGTGGATTCAGTCCGTAAAATTGTCAAAATAGCCCTGCACCAATACGACCGGCGTTCCCTTGTCCCCGCTGCCGCTGGTCAGGTCGCAAAGAGAAGCCAGAAGATCTGTGATCTGCCGCGGAGTGGTCCCTTCGGACCCCATGGCGCCTACCAGGTCTTTTTGCTTGGTCCGAATGGATTCGGACACCGCTTTTTTCAGATCCTCGCCGGTCAGATCTCTGTATTCGTTGTCGGCAAGGTATTTGAGTTTCAACTCGTTCGGCGTCCCCACAAGACCGTCTGTAAACGCCGGAGCAGACACAGGATCGGCAAACTCCCAGATCTTTGCTTTGGGATCTTTGAATGCGCCGTCTCCGTAGATCATCACTTCCACGTGTTTTCCGGTCTCCTTTAGAATGCGGGCCTGGATATCCAGTACCACGCGCTCGCAATCCCTTGGAAAGAGTTTGACGATGTCTTCCGTCGACTTGTTGGAACCGAGCAGTCCGAACCGCTCGTTGTATCCGCTGCCGTTCACCGGCGAAGTAAGGATGTCATCCAGACCGCACACGATTTTTGCCCCCGCTTCTTTCAAGAGACGCTTGGATCGGGCACGTGTATGGATGTCGCAGGTGAGCACGGAATCGGTATATTCAAGGATCGTTTTGGCCTGGTTGGAAAAAATGATCTCTATTTCGGTACCGCAATCCTGCACCAATTCCGTGTAATACTGCACATAATCCACACCGGTATACTCGTGCTTATAAACGCCGAACAGTTCCCGGTACTTTTCAAGCGAAAGCACATCGCTGTACGGATTGACGCCGGCCGCTTCCACCATCTCCTGGGTGATCAGCGCATTCCCCACCTCGTCGGTGGGGTAGCTGAGCATCAAAACGATTTTTCGGCAGCCTTTCGCAATTCCGCGAAGAGGGATCGCAAAGCGATTCCGGGATAAAATCGGAAAGATCAGGCCGATGGTTCCTCCGCCCAGCTTGTTGCGCACATCTTCCGCAATCGTATCGATGCCGGCATAATTGCCCTGGGCCCGGGCCAGAACCGATTCGGTAACAGCGATCACATCCCGGTCCCGAAGGTGAAAGCCTTCACCGGATGCCGCTTCCAGGACGCTGTCGGCAACGATGGCAACAAGATCATCGTCCTGCCGGATAATGGGGCATCGAATCCCCCTGGAAACCGTACCTACCCGTCTGATATTCTGCTCCATGATGTATTTCCTTTCTCCTGAAAAGCGCCGGCCGGATCTGATCCGGCAAGCGCGGTGATATCGCCTGTTTGCTTCGATTATACGGCTCCGGTTTCTCAGATGTCAAATGGAACCACATGGACTTGCACACCGGACTCCTGATATGGCTTGTAGAGGATTTCGGGCGTTCCGCTGTCCGTAATCAAATGCTTCAGGCGAAACGCCGGACAGATGTTGTACCGGGAAACCACGCCAAACTTGCTGTGGTCCGCAATACCGATCACACAATCGACTTTATTGATAAACAACCGCAGCAGCGCGGACTCTTCCATGCGATAGTCTGTAAGACCCCGATCCGGAGAAATCCCCCCGATGCTCATGATCAGTTTATCGGCGTTAAAAATGTCCAGGTTGTCTGCAGCCATGACTCCCGAAGCCGAATAGTCGTCTCCCCGGATATGGCCGCCCAGACAGAAGACGTTGATTCCGGGAGAATTCGCCAGTTCCATGGCCACCGGCAGTGAATTGGTGATGATCGTCACGTTGCTTTTGTCGTGCAGGAATGTGGCAACTTCCAACGTTGTTGTGCCCGGCGCGATCAGTACGGTATCTCCGTCGGAAATCATCGCTGCGGCCGCTTTGGCAATGGCATGTTTTTCCGGTGCGTGGTCCTGTTGTCTCAACTGGTAGGCCGATTCGTTGACAGTACGGCGAACGCTGATGGCACCGCCGTGGACACGCTGCGCATCCCCTTCTTGCTCCATCTTTTCAAGGTCTCGCCGTATCGTTTCCGAAGAGACCCGAAACTTCGCCACCAGTTCCTGTGCAATGACATAACCATCGTTGTTCAAGAGTTCCCGGATGGTTTCCCGTCTTGTATGCCTCATGTCCGCTCCTTTTCTGTTGGATTCCTTGCAATTCACCTCTATTGTAGTGCAAGAAAGCCGAAAAATCCAGTCAAGAATCGAAGATCAACCGTTCGACTTGCGATTCGCAAAATATTCACACATTTTCGCAGATTTTTAATTGACAACCGCCTTTTTTCCCGTTATGATACATTTGTAGACGCAATCACGAAACCGTACCTGCGGCGAAAGCGCCGAGAAAGAGGAGTATACGATGAAATCCTACCTGTTCAGCCCCGGACCGGTGATGGTCGAAGAGCCTGTTCGCGCAGCATTGAATCATTATGATATCTGCCACAGAAGCCCCGAGTTCGAAGCGCTGTATGCAGACATTCAACAAAAAGTCCTTCGTTTGTTTGAGGCGGATGAAACCTATTGTTCCGTCGTCATTTCCGGGTCCGGCACAGCAGCCAATGAAGCTTGTTTGTCTTCTGTCTTCGAGCAGGAGGAGGAAGCGTTGCTGTTGAGCAACGGAGAATTCGGCGAGCGCTTGTACGAGATCCTCGGCAAATATCAGATCCCAACCACAAATCTCACCTTTGGCTGGGGCGTCCTTCCCGACCTTGATCGTGTGGAGAAAGCCCTCAAAGACAATCCGAAGATCACGTATATATGCATGGTTTTCCACGAGACCAGCACCGGTATGATCAATCCGGTGGGCGAAGTGGGACAGTTGGCGAAAAAATACGGCAAGCGCTTCTTTGTCGACTGCGTCAGCGCGGCAGCCGGTGAGCACGTGGATGTGTTGAAAAACAACATCGACCTGTGCACTTCTGTGGGCGGAAAATGTCTCGGTGCATACCCCGGTGCCGCTTATGTCTGCGGCAGAGAGTCGCTGATTTCCGCATTGACCCCGGAGCTGGGCAGAAACGTTTATCTGAATCTCGCCAAGCACTACCGGATCGCTAAAAAGTGCAACCAGACGCCCAACACACCGAATGTGACGCTGTTCTGGGCCCTGGACGCTGCGCTGGACTGGACGTTGGATCGGGAAACTCTGGACGGACGTATTCAGCGCTACCGGGAGTGTTCCGGCATCCTTCGCAACGGGATGAAGGAAATGGGACTTCGCTTCCTGCTCCCCGAAGAGCAGATGTCCAGCACCGTAACCAGCGTCTTTCTGCCCGACGGGAAAAATGTTGCAGATTTCGTCGCTGGTCTTGCTCAGGATGGGTATACCGTGTATCCGGGAAAGGGAAAATATCTGGAAATGAACATGTTCCAGGTGGCAACCATGGGGGCCATTTATCCTGACGATTGCAGAAAATTCCTGGAAGTTCTACAAAAACACATATAGTCGTTTTTCTCCGGAAGAAGCCCCTCTCGCCTCAGGCGGGAGGGGCTTCTTCTTTCCTGTTGCACCGAACCGGTGCTGTCAACGAATGATGTCGCTCTCTTCCATCAATGTCAATAGGGTTCCGACCCCGGCTTTCCTTGCCTTCTCCAGAACCATCTGCCCCACGGCAACGTCGGACAGCGCCACTCCATGAGAGGACGCAATGACAAATTCGCTTTCGTCTGCCCGTCCGGGAGACTTTCCGTTGATGATATCGCCCAGTGTATGGTATTCTTCGGGCAGGCCGTCGGTGTACTTTCCGTCTTTTAAGTAAGTTTGCACCAAATTCCAGTCGTCGCAGACGAAGCGGTCCGCAAAACGGGTATACGTCTTCCCTTCCCATGCGGTGCTCTCCAAGGGAATGCCAAGCATTCCCTTGTGGAGCATCTCGCAATAAATGAGTGGCTTGTCACCGCGCTGAGTAGCGGTAAGCAAGATTTGGGAATGGTCGATCGCTTTCTGCCGGTCTTCGTTGGAAAAGAACGGAAGAAATTCCACATCCGGCATCAAGGGTCGCATTTTCGTCAGATAGCCCTGAATGACCTCTTCATTGATATCTCCGATGTAGATACGCCGGAGTTCGGGAATGACCAGTTTCAGCAGCCGTGCATTCCATCGCCCCTGTTCTCCGGCACCGATGATCGTCATGGAATGGGTATTTTGAACTTTGCAGTATTTTGCGGTCACTGCAGCAACCGCCGCAGTACGGATTGCCGTGATCCACCGGGCATCCATGATCGCCTCCACCGCACCGGTCTCGCTGTTGTTCATGACCATGATCCCCCAGGTCACAGGCAATCCCTTTCCGCGATTTTCGGGATATCCCGCAACCCATTTCAATCCGGTAATATCGTGTTCGCCGCCCACGTAGGCGGGCATGGCGTTGATATAGGTTTGGGGGCGGGTATTGACGTGGATTTTCACCGGCAGTTGACAACTGCCTTTTCCAAATTCGGACATCACTTTTTCTGTCGCATCGATGACGTCTTCATAGGGAATATTCAAAGAGATGATATCCTCTTGAGAGAGGTAACGAAATTCGGCTTTCTGCATCATGCATTACTCCTGACTTTGGGGATGACGGTTTTGCTGTTATTGGGATATCTGGTATTACAGTGCAATTTTTGCACCCAGAACTAAATTGGGAAGCCACGTGGAGAGCTCCGGAATAAAAGTTGTAAGCAGCAAGGTGGGGACGTAGGCAAACACGATGATCAAGATTACGGGTTTCATCACTTTTGCGGCATTGACGCCTGCCATGCCGGACGCCATATATAGGAACGGTGCAGTGGGAGGCGTGACATTGCCCATACCGATGTTCGTGACCAGGATCGCACACATCTGGTAAGGGTTGACGCCGAGGGCCACACCGATGGGAATCAGCAATGGCGCAGTCAGCATCGTGGCACAGGTATCGTCCATGATCATTCCGATCAGAATCAGAAACACATTGATTGTTAAAAGGATGACCAATTTATTGCCGGAGATCGCGATGAGCGCATCCAGCAGTTTCATCGGCATGTTTTCCATGGTGAGAATTTGTCCCAGTGCCATGGTCATAACGACCATAACCATAATGATGCCCGTGGTTTTCGCGCTGTCCATCAAAACGGTTTTCATGCCACTGCACGTTGTGCCTCTGTAGATGAAGATGGCTACGGGAATCGTATAGATGGAAGCGACCGCCGCAGCTTCCGTGGGCGTAATAAATCCGCCGTAAATTCCGCCTAAGATAATGACAGGCATGATCAGTGCGGGGATCGCATACTTCGTGCGGGGCCAGATCACGTCTCGTAGTGCAACGCCTTCATCATAGCCGGACCCGGCATCCACATCTTTATTTCGCATCATGATGTAGGATACGAGGGAAATCAGCGTAGTCAGTATGATCCCGGGGATCAACGTGGACAAAAAACAAGCGGTGACAGACAAGTTCGCCGCCCAGGCCACTACGATACAGAGGCTGCTGGGTGGGATCAACATGCCGATGGGTGCTGCGCAACAGGAAACCGCCGCCGCAATTTCCATCGGATAGCGCTTGGCTGCCATTTTCGGCATCATGATCGATCCGATGCAGGAAAGCGTCGCCATGCCGGATCCGCAGATAGCCCCGAATACAGCGCAGGCTACTGTCGTGATGATCGTCAGGCTGCCTTTGATCTTTCCGACAAACAACTCGACAAAACCCACCAGCGCATCGCCGATCCTGCCGTGCTCCATGATTTTCCCGGCTAGGATAAACAGCGGAATAGACAATAGCACAACGGAAGACAGTTTGCCGTAAATCGTAGGGAACATGCCTGTCGCCGTATAGCCGAGAGTATAGGAAGCATACAGCAAGGATGCGCCAAAACAGTACATGACCGGGACACCGGCAATCAGTAAAACGACAAGGATCACAAAAGATATTCCAAGCTCCATCATTCTTCCATTCCTCCTGCCGCGATATTTTGCATTTCATTCTCCCTGTGTGCAGCAGTCGAAATTTTTCCATGCCTCAGGTTGTCTATTGAGATAAACAGATGATAAACATTGTAGATGACGGGGAGTGTATACCCGACGACCAGTGCCAGCCGGGAGGTCATCATCGGCAGCTTAAGGATCAACGTCTTTCCCCCAAGCATCATGGCTAATTGCAGGTATTGTATTGCCCACAGGGCAAGCAATACGGAAACTGCCAGCGATATGGCCTTCACTGCGACATCCGCGATCCGTCGGCCAACATCGCCCTTCACGATCATGGTCAACACGTCTGCCTTGATGTGCGAGTCTTCATAGCTTCCGTAGACGCCTCCCACAAAATAAAGCCATAGCGCTAAAATCGTAAGCAGTTCATCGCTGGCTGTAAAATTCACATTCAGGAAATACCTGCTGATCACGACATAGCCGATCGTGACGATTACCGCAATGCTGCAGAAAATCATCACAAATCGTTCCATGCTCAGAAGCCATTTCCAAAGAAAGAAGTTTTCGATTTTTTGTCTCATTTTCATTCTCCCGAAGCAAGCGTAAGGGAGTGCCTTTCCAGGCGCTCCCCCATGCCTGTTTTTTCGAATCATGTTCCGCAGCGACTCGAAAAGATCAGTTCAGTGTCACACCATAGATTTCGCAGATGTCATCGATCACTTCCTGTCCGAGAGAAGATGCCAACTGGGGCCATACTTCTCCGCGAATGCGGTCACGCAGAGCAGAAAGTTCTTCTGCCGTAGGCAGGATGGTCTTGATCCCGTACGCTTCCATATCTGTGATGGCTTTGGCTTCCTGCTCCTGACGCTCATTGTTTACGCGAATCTGCATTTGATTGAACACATCCACAACGATGCTCTGGTAGTCTGCGGGCAGGCTGTTGAATGCTTCGGCGTTCATCAGGACCGGAATGGATTCGTTGATCACATTGCAGTCGACAAAATACTGGATCGCATCGCGGAAGCTGTCATAGTTCACCAAACCGGAACCCCCGAGCCAACCGTCGCACAGGTTGGACTGCAGTGCGGAATACAGGTCGGAATAAGGAATCGTCGTGGTATTATATCCCATGGCTTTCATCGTGAGATTGTAGGAATCCGCAGCAGGTGAACGCATCAGAACGGTCTTCGGCGTCGTTCCGGTCAGGAATGCAAAATCTTCCTGCTCGACCTTCTTGGCACCCAAACCCATGAAACCCGCGTTAAAGAAGCCCAGGAGCTTCACGCCGTTGCCGGCCGTAATCTCTTCAAACAGCTTCCACATATAAGAATCTTTATCCATGTAATACGTTTCGAATTCTTCGAATGTCGAAGACAGGAACGGCATGTTCATGACATCGACACGGGCATCGTACTGAGACGAGATCGGGTTGGCGCACATCTCGATATCGCCGGTCATCACCTGCCCGTAAACGACCGTGTAGTCACCAAGGGCCATGTTCGGATAGACCGTGATCTTGATGTGTCCGTCCGTTTGTTCCTCGATCATGGCAGCCGCATCGACCAGAGCTTGGGTCTGATGGTTCTCGGCAGAATATTCACAAGAAAGAGCCCATTCGTAAACGGTTTCTTCGTCGATCGGTTCGCTGCCTCCTCCCCCGCAGCCGACCAAAGAAATGGTCATCAGCAAGGCCAGCGTCAGTGCTAAAATCTTTTTCATATCAATTCTCCTTCTCCTTTTGCTAATCATCAATTTCGATATCCGTTCTATTTCAACAGCTTAGCTGTAAAATAGCAAATTGGTATACGAGCTGTTATTGAGCCCAGCCGAGGCTGCGATTTGCCGCATCGAGCCATCGGGCCATGCGCTCTTCCCGTTCATCTGAAGACATATGGGGTTCGTAAACGCATTTCAGCTTGACGTATTGCTTTACGCTTTCAATGGAAGCCAACGATCCCAGCGTGACGCCGGCCAGACAGGCCGCACCGTAGGCTGCTGTCTCTTTCTCTTCGGGCACCTCCAACGGGATGCCCAGCATATCGGATTGGAATTGCATCACAAATCGATTCTCCACCATGCCGCCGTCGACGCGCATCACGGAGCTGTCTCGTCCCAGTTCCGCTCTCATGGCGCGATAACAGTTTGTCACTTGATAAGCAAGCGATTCCAGGACGGCTCGGACCATGTGTTCTTTGGTCACACCGGCAGTCAATCCGATAAACAAACCCCGGGCGTATTGGTCCCAAAAGGGTGTTGCCAACCCGGAAAAAGCCGGCACAAAATAGACGTCACGCGTATCGGACACCGACAGGGCCATCTGCTCTGTCATTCGAACATCACTTACGATCCCCAATCCGCTCTTGAGCCATTCCACCGCCGCTCCTGCCACATAGGATGCCCCTCTCAAGCGATAAAACGGCTTTCCGTCGATCCGCCACAGGCAGTCAGAAAACAAGCCTTTTTCCGAAAGGATCACTCTACTGCCTGTTTGGAGACTCATGAAACTACCTGTCCCATAGGATGTCTTCAGGATCCCTTCCCCCACACAGCCGCCTCCGACGATACTGGCCGGGGTATCTGCTGCGCTGCCGGCGATAGGGATTCTGGCGCCGAGAAAGCATTCCGGCTTGGTATGTCCGTAAATCGTATTGGTATCACAAATTTCCGGCATAAATGTTTCGGGAATCCCGATCAAATCCAAGAGGGACGAACTCCACTCCGTCTTACGCAGATCCATCAGCATCATGCATGCGGCGCTGCTGGGATCCGTCCGGTAACACTCTCCTCCACTCATCTTCCAAAACAACCAGGTATTGAGGGTCCCAATCAACAGCTCTCCCTTTTCAGCTCTGGTTCTGGCCCCTTCCACATGGTCCAGAATCCAATTCAATTTTGTGGCACTGAAATAGGCATCCGGCATGAGTCCGGATATTTCCCGTATTTCGCCTCCCTTGGTTTTCCTGAGTCGATCTGCGGCGTCCGAAGTGCGTCGATCCTGCCAGACGATGGCATTGTAGATGGGAATACCGGTCTCTTTGTCCCAGATCATGCAGGTTTCACCCTGATGGTCCAGTCCGACAGCCAGTAGCGTCTGCGCTGTCGCGCCGGGTACTTGCTGTAGAACTTCCGCCGCCACAGCAAGACAATTTTCATAGATTTCAACCGGATCATGCTCGACCCAGCCTGGATTCGGGTAATACTGCTTATGGGATTTAGAGGCTTTTGCTACGGTGTGCCAGTTTTCGTCCACCAAAACAGCAGTCGTTAAAGTGGTCCCTTGATCGATTCCCAAATAATATCCAGGCATTGCAGACTCCTTTTTCAACCTTCCGTCGTTGCTGATCTATATTCGAATCATAAACACTACCGATGGGAATGTCAACATTTTGATCTATTCTTTTTTGCATTTTGGTCATTTCCAAAGAAATAAAGGCAGTTAACGCAGAATAACTTTGAAGATTATCATATGTTATGATAATCTTTTGTATTTTTCTTGAAATATTGCCGAAGGTTGAGATATAATGACAACATCTTTAAAATGTTGTTACTACATTGCAAAAATATTGCTACCGGTTTACCTGTGAGGTGGAGTGAGAAATGAAAAGAATACGCCAAAAGGAACTGATTGATATGCTGGAGAAAGAAAAAGTCATCAACACCATTCAGGTGGCATCCCATTTTGGGGTTTCCGTGGAAACCATCCGTCGGGATCTGGACCAGCTGGAAGGGCAAGGAATTCTAAAAAAAATTTACGGGGGAGCGGAATTGCGTCCCAAAACAAAGGTCCTGCCGTCCCCACTCGATAAGCGAAGAATCCTCCAGCATGGCGCAAAGACAGCCATTGCCAGGCGAGCCGCCGAATACATCTCAGATCGTTCCACGGTAGCTCTGGATGCGGGAAGCACCATTTTTGAGCTCTGTAAATGCCTGCACGATAAAAAAGATCTCATTATTATCAGCGGCGATATCCACTCCGCCGGCGAACTACTTGCTTCCGGCCATCGAAAAGTCTTTATGATGGGCGGATTTCTGACTCCGGACGGTACTTCCAACGGAACTTTTGCCAAAGACTTTTTCAACAGCATCAGCAGCATCGATTTCTTCGTCACCAGCACGGACGGTGCGACACCGGAAGACGGGCTTTCCACCGATGAGGAAGGAATCAACAATCTCAAAAAGCGTTATCTGAAAAAAGCCACTACAAGCATTGCCATGATCGATCACACAAAGTTCATGAAAAAGGGATTTTATAAACTGTGCGATTTTTCCGAGATCGATATTGTGATCACCGACTCTCTTACCCCCTCGGATATCCTGGATAAAATCCGGGAAAGCGGACCTTCTGTGGACATCGTTTCCGTCAGCAGTGAGATTTAGCAGCATCCTGCTCCTCAAAGGATTGCGCCGATGCTTTGCCGTACAGCATATACGATTTGCCGTTGCGCTTTCTGATTTCCGCCGGATCAATACTCAGTTCACGTGCCAGAATATCAATCACAAGAGAGCTGCAAAAACCGCCCTGGCACCGGCCCATGCCCGCCCGCACGCGACGTTTTACTGCGTCCACCGTACGTGCTCCCACCGGACGATGAATGGCCTGGACGATTTCACTTTCCGTGATCTGCTCGCAGCGGCAAATGATCCGACCATAGAGAGAATCCCCCATGATGAGGGTGTTTTTTTCTTCATCCGTCTTGTCTGCGAAAGAAACGATCCCCTTTCTCCTGCCGCAAAAATCACTCTTCCTTCGGAGAGGAAGCCCTGCCTGTTCCATCATTCTGATGGTGTATTTGGCGATTCCCAGGCTGCTGGTCAAGCCGGTGGAGCGAATACCGGAAATCTCCACATATCCCTCTACCCGGTCCGATAAGCGAATATGATATCCGTCCGGTTCTCTCGCAGGACGCAGTCCTGCAAACTGTGTGATCGTATCTTCAAAACACAATTCCGGCACCAGTCTGTGCGCACATTCTTTCACGTATTCCAGGCCGCTGCGCGTCGTCTTGTGATCGCTTTTATCTTCCAAATCTTCTGCCGTCGGTCCAACAAGAAGATTTCCGTCTACTGTCGGACTGATCAGAATGCCGTGACCTGATTCTCCGGGGATAGACTTGATGATGTGTTCGACTTTCACGCTGGTGTCTTTTCCGATTACGTAAAACTGCCCTTTCCGAGGATGCATTGAAAAGTCACAGTCTCCCGCCATCTTTGCAATCTCATCACAATACAGGCCGGCAGCATTGATCACCCACGTAGCGCAAATCGTACCCTTCGGCGTTGTGACAGACTGTATTCTGCCTTCGCAGACTTCCATCCCCGTTACCGGGCAATCCAACAGGAATTCCACTCCGTTTTCTGCTGCATTTTCCGCCTGTGCGACGACCATTAGAAATTGGTTGATCTGGGCATCCCGGGGCGCATAAATTCCACCGAGAACAGCCGGTGTGATATTGGGTTCCATGCGCAGTATCTCTTCTCGCGTCAGGACTTCGTTGTCCCATACTCCGTTTGCAAACGCGCGATCCAGTACCGAAGGAATCTCCGACATTTGTTCCGGACTCACAGCAACGGTCAGGCTGCCGCAGCGGTGGATCGGAATATCCAGATCTTCACAAAGCTGCAGTACCATGGGATGGGAACTTAGTCTCAACTGTTGTTCAAGGGTATTGGGTGTTAATGTGGCCTGCGTAGCAACGCAGCTGCTGCAGGATTTCGACGCATCTCCGCCAACGTCGTCGTTCTTATCGCAAACCAGGACTTTCAATTGATATTTGGATAATTCCCTGGCGATCGCCGTCCCCACAGCGCCCGCTCCGATAATCAATACATCTGTGCGAATCATTGCATCCCCTCTCTTTCCACGGTCATGCATGACACCACATCGGTACCGGTGTTTACAATATCAGAGAGGATCACTTGGTGGAAGTCAACAGGGGCCTCGAGAGTAATTTTCTTTAATGCTTTCATAGCGGCCATCAGCTGATCTTTGGGGATCGGCGCTGTTGTTCTCACCGGGAGCATATGTCGATTCCCCCACTGCACACGAACGGAAGCGGTCAATATCCTTTTAGGCGCAGCACACTCTTCGGCAGCATAGGTTTTTCCTCTTTCACAGCTGTGCCCGGCATAATATACTCCCTGACTTCCGCAATCCTTTACCGTTATGGCACATCCTTTGGGACAGACCGTGCAAACAACGATTTTTTTCATTTTTCTGCCTCCCGTTGAACCGCAAGAACCATCAGAAATTCCTTCAAATCACCGACACGATCTTTGCGTACAGTCAATTGTTCTATCGTACCGGGATTGGAGCAGGCCACCTTGTGGTAAGCCAGTTCCCGTCCGGCGCTGACTGCAGAAAACCGCACATCGTTTCCGGGTGCGGCGGGTCGGAAAAACAACGCTACATCTTCTGTTTCCCGTACGACGAGTCTCTGTGGGCAACTGTAGAGAATGCCATTGCCGGAATGAACGGGGACTTCTCTTCCTGTCGGCAGCATCCCCATGGCATAAAGCGCAGCACTCTTTCCTGCTTTGGCGCCTTCCAGGCTGACGTTATCCACCAGATCGTTTACATGAACCACATTGCCACAGGCAAAAATACTAGGCCGGCTCGTCTGCATGTATTGATTGACTTCCACTCCTTTTGTTGCTCCGGAAAGAGAAATTTCAGCTGTTTTGCTGAGCTCATTTTCCGGGATCAGCCCGACAGAAAGCAAAAGTGTATCACAGAGGATCTCTTCGCTCTTCTCCGGAATCGGGGCTCGGCAGGCATCCACAGGTGCAATCGTTACACTTGTAATGCGATCGCATCCGTTCATGTCAACAATCGTGTGAGACAAACGCAACGGTATTCCGTAATCATCCAGACATTGGACTTTGTTGCGCACCAGACCCGCCAGATAGGGCAGATACTCCACCACAGCTTTTACCCGAGCTCCTTCCAGCGTAAGGCGGCGGGCCATAATCATGCCAATATCGCCGCTTCCCAGAATCACGATTTCTCTCCCGACCGAATAGCCTTTGATATTCATGAGTTTTTGTGCTGTCCCCGCAGTAAAGATTCCGGAAGGTCTGCTGCCGGGGATGGTCAGGTTTCCACGTGTCCTTTCCCTGCAACCCATGGCCAGAACCAGTGCATCGAATCGAATATAAATCAAGCCCCGACTGTTGGCACAGACGAGGAGGTGCTCTCGAATCTCAAGAGCGGTCGTATGGATCATCCACTCTACGCCTGCTTCCGAAGCTTTTTTGTATGCAATCTCAGCGTACTCTGGACCTGTCAATTCCTTTCCGAATATTTTCAGACCAAATCCGCTGTGAATGCATTGCTGAAGAATGCCGCCGCTGCTCACATCCCGTTCAACAATCAAAACACCGGCAGCACCGGCCTCTTTTGCGGCTGTGGCCGCGGCAAGGCCTGCGGGACCAGACCCGACGACAACAACATTATACGAATATTCGATCATACTTGTCTTTTCGGAAAATACCGAAAGTTCCTCCTATCCAACAGGTACCCTCACCGTACCATATCTATTGAATATTGTCAATATATTGACCACTTTCGCACATACTTCTAGTAGCATTATATTAATTGACAAAGTTTTAAATCCGTTTCTTTCGCTTTTCTTCTCTATTTGTTGCAATCTACTTTATTTTATGTCTATACTGAAACATGAATTTGACGGAGAGGAGTTGGATTTCAATGCGAAGTTTTCGGCAGAAACAGATTCGAGAAACACTGGAGCGGAGCAGCGTGATCAAAACGGTAGACATCGCCGGCGAACTCGGGGTGACAGTGGAGACGATCCGTCGTGATTTTGATCAATTGGAAAAGCAGGGTGTCCTTCGAAAAATATACGGAGGAGCCGAAAGAATCACCGAGCCCTTGAACCTCCTTCCCGCTTTGGAGGTTCGACGCAGTGAGGACCGGCGAGCGAAAGAGGCTATGGCCAACTGGGCAGCCCGGTACATTTCCGACAATTCCATCATTGCCCTCGACGCCGGTTCAACAATGTTTGAACTGTGCCGACATCTCCGACAACCAAGAAATCTTGTGATACTGTGCAATGATCTCCATACAGCCACAGAGTTGTTGTCGAAATCAGATGCAAAAGTCTATCTGATGGGCGGATTTCTGACAAAAGACGGCACGAGTTCAGGTACATATGCAAGAGAATTCCTTAACAGCATTGCAAATATTGACTTGTTTTTCTGCAGTACTGACGGCGCGAATCCCGAAGACGGTCTCACTTCCGACGAAGAAGGCATCAATACACTGAAAAAGTTGTATTTAAAAAAAGCCAAAACCAGTATTGCCTTGATCGGACACAGTAAATTTCATAAGAAGGGCTTCTACAAACTCTGTGACTTTTCCGACTTGGACAAAGTCATAACCGATGGAGAAACTCCGAGGGATATGATCGAACATCTTCGCAGTCGGGGCGCCAGAATTGAAATCGCAGACAGGTAGCCTCTCCCGACTCGAGCACGGTAGCGCCAAGGAGAAACAATCGCTGTTTTCGATGAAATGAAGTCAGAAAGGAGCAAGGACATGTTCATGGACACCTCACACGGCCTGACGGCAGAGCGCGCCTGCAGCAGAGCCTGGATCGAAATCAATCTGAAAAACCTCAGACACAACATTGCCCTGCTGCGCACGTTTCTGCAACCGAACTCGAATATCATTGCCGTGGTCAAAGCCGATGCGTACGGACACAAAGCCAACATCGTCGCCCCCTGCATGCAGGAGATGGGGATCCGTTCTTTTGCCGTCGCCACATTGGACGAGGCCATCGAACTCCGAAAAGCCGGAATCACGGGAACCATCCTGATACTGGGGCACACGGATCCCCTATTCCTGCGCGAGCTTCTGGAATACCGGATCACGCAGACGGTCATCGACAAAGCACACGGCATTCAACTTGATGCCGC
>JAAYDG010000056.1 GCA_012729355.1 Clostridiales bacterium | reverse complement strand
TTGACTGCTTCGTCCTCGATATGCCGATCCAGATGACCGGATGTCCCGAAGGCATTTTGATCGTACAGAGAAGTGAGCCAGTCGCCGGCCAGTGCCGCGGGGGTAACACCGCCTACCACAAATCCGTAAAATCTCGGGCCGCTGTTCAATGATACGTAGGGACCATACTCCCGGAAGAAATATTCCATGGCACCGCGTGCACCCAGTCCTTCTTCGCTGATACGCATGGTTTCCTTTTCCGGGAACACCGGATAAACTGTATCTTCTTCCCTTCGTGCCAGAAAAGATCCGGCCTCCTCGAGAACGGATTCCAGCAACGCAAGCTGTTCCTTTTGATCTTCCTCAAATTTCTTGTACATAGTATTCCTCCGGTCACACAGTAACGTCGTTTCAGTATAGCATAGTTTTTCGTTTCCTACATGAATGTCAGGGCGCCACAAGCGGGACGCAATAAAACCAATTCGTCCCATTCACGGGTCGAACTGGCCAACAACCATCGTATTTGGCGTTAGACACAAAAATTCAACGCAGTCAGCATATATTCCAAGCAGGCGCCTGTGAGCTGCTCCACCGGAACATATTCATAATCCGAGTGGCACACCGCTGCAGCCCCAGGGCCCATAATGATCGCCGGTATTTTGCCGTATACGCTGAACAGAGCGGCATCGGTCCATGCCGGATGAGCTTCCGGCTCAGCGTCAAATCCGAGTACCGCCTTCGCAGCTTTTCTTGCAGAGATCACGATGGGGTCTCCTTTCGGCGTCTCAAAAGGCACATGCAGGTACCCCGGTTTGCATGCGGCACTTTCATCCGGCTTCATGACACATTTGAATTCCGGATCCTCCGCTGCTAATTTGTCGATGATGCTCTGGAACTCCAATCCCACTTGCTCGTACGCTTCGCCGGGCAAATATCTTCGATCGATGTAAAGTTTACATAAACCCGGAACGGTAGACAGCCCGGTTCCTCCGCGAATCACCGCCACATTCAATGTCGATTCCACCAAAAGGGGATGTTTCCGCTCGAATACTTTCGGGGATAGTTCCTCCAACACTGCATTCATGAACTTTCGGGCCTTGTCGATGGCATTGATCCCCTGGCGCTGCCGACCGCCGTGCACGGTTTTTCCCGTGAATGTGAACTCGTACCACTCCAGTCCTCGTTGCGCCAGATGAACTTGTAATTCGGTAGGTTCCCCGATGATCACCCCGTCAGCCCGGTGTCCTTTTTCCAACGCATCGATGGTGCCCAGGCTCTTCATTTCTTCATCGATGGCTCCGACAAAAAGAACATCTCCGGCCAATCTGGTCCCACTCCGCTTGAGTGCACCCATGGCACCGATCATACAGGCCAGAGCCCCTTTCATATCTGCAACGCCTCTGCCCACCAGAACGCCCCCTTCCACATGGGGAGCCAGCCCTCCGGGATGATTGTCAGGTGATACGGTGTCCATATGTCCCGAGAGCATCAGCGTCTTGCCGCCTCCCGTTCCGGACAGTCCCGCATAGACATTGCAGCGTCCATCCGCCACCTCGTCTAGATAGGCATCGATGCCCTCTCTTTCGAAAAGCATTCTGATATGCTCTGCAGTTTTTGTCTCTTGCTCTTTGATCCCTTCGTAAGAGGGAATCCGAACCAGTTCTTTCGTCATCTCCACCAGAAGATGTTCGTCCAGATGCCGGAGCAATAAGTCAACTTGATTTTCCATGACCAATCTCTTTCCTGAAGACACCCCGACACAGCATTTGTGTGGAAGGTTCGTCTGTTATTTCAACACCAGCACGATCTTTACGCCGGAAATCGATAACAAATATCGGATAATCTCCTCTTCGCTGAGCGCATTACGCACACGCAGCGTGATTTGTAATCCCACCTGCCCCGGAAGCGTAGTCCTGGCCGGATGGATCTCCAGCTCCAATATCAGATAGTCGCCTTGATTCAAAATCTCCACCAGAGGATTGACCGCAGCGGCACCTTCGACTTCCAGATAGAAATTGAATAAACGTTGTTTTTCCTTTCGAATGCCTTCCATTTTTGACAGCAGTGCTACGGTCACGAGAGACAATGCCGTCCCGATCAATGCTCCGGAATAGAATCCGATCCCGCAGGCCAGACCGATGGCCGCCATACACCACAGGCCCGCGGCAGTCGTCAGCCCTTTGACTTTGGCGGTACTCTTGACCAGTATGGTTCCGGCGCCCAGAAAGCCGATGCCGGACAGTACCTGGGCACCGACTCGGAGCGGGTCCGTGCCCAGTCCCAGTACTTCTGTGGCATACAACCCCACCAGTACCGCCATGGCTGAGCCTACCCCCACCAATATGTGCGTTCGAAATCCGGCCACTCGTCCGTGGCTCTCCCGTTCCATGCCAACGACACCCGCCAGAACCGCGGCCAACAACAGACGAAACGCAACGGAAACGATGTTCATCTCATGCAGCATTTGAATCAGTTCGCCCATGATGCACTCCCCCCTTCTGCAGGTCAGTCCCTGCAAACGATCGAAAAACCGCGAAACGGATACTCCACGATGGCTGTCCCGTCTTCCAGATAGACGTGCCGGAGGTCCACAATCAGCTTTTCGCGGCACGTTCCGTTCAGGATACCTCGGATCGCATCCGCAGCCTCTTTGATCCTGTCGGGGCTTGCGATCAAGTCATTGTGGGAACAGTACAATGCTTTGCATTCCCCAATCCGAGATTGGATCCGTTCCATCGAATCCAGATAGTCGGTCAGATTGGACTTGCCGAATTCGGGGCAGTCAAAATGTGCATACAACGCCGCCTGATAAAACGTATCACCGGTAAAGAGGATCCCTTCGGTCCGGTCCAGCAGCATCATGCTGTCCGGGGAATGGCCCGGGGTATGGATCACTTCCAGCAACCGGTCTCCAAGGTCGATCTGCTGACCGTCTCGGACGGTTCGGATTCGGTACGGCGGCACAAAAAAGGTTCCCGGGTCCAGCCCTTCGGGATATCCCCCGATGAACATGTCCGGATTCAGCTGATCGGCAAAAAGCCCGTGAGGCGCACCTCTTTCCGCAGTATAGCGCGCCTGGGGATCATCATAAGCCAGCACGTGGTCAAACCGGTGATTGCATCCGATGTGATCGAAATGCGAATGGCTGTTTGCTGCTATGATTTCGCCGGAATAAAGGTTCCGTGCCACTTCGGTAATATCAAAAAATCCTTCTCCCGTGTCCCACAGCAGCGCTCTTTGACTTCCGATGATCAGAAACGAATTGACCTCTTGGCAGTGCTTGGGCTCGGTGATGGCATACACATCTCCCGGCAGACGATACACCCGAAACCAGTCTGTCCCGTCGGTGATCTCCACCTGCTCATAGTTTGCATAATAATGTCTTGGATACTTTTCTTGAAAACTCATCGTATGCTCCGAACAAAAACAAAAATTTGTTACAATCAATATAACAAATCTTTGTATCCATGTCCA
>JAAYDG010000055.1 GCA_012729355.1 Clostridiales bacterium | reverse complement strand
GCCCGCAGCCATTCGCTGTCGGTATTCATCGCAGAAATAATACCCAGCCCTCCGGCTTCGGAAACCGCAGCGGCAAGCTTTGCGTTGGCGATCCACGCCATGCCTCCCTGGAATACGGGGTATCGAATGCCCAACAGGGTGGAAATTTCAGAGCGCAGCATCCGGACCTCCTATACCAGCTTGGAAATGGCGTCGATCACGTCCTGAACCGTTTTCAGATCTTCCGTGATCTTCAGTTCGATCTCAAAGGCCTCTTCCAGGTTCATCACAATCTCAACCGTATCCAGTGAATCCAGTTTTAATTCCTCAAAACTCTTAGCGACATCGATCTCTTCCGGGGAACAGTCCTTGTACTGTGCCAGAATTTCGATTACTTTTTCTTTTACCATTCTTTTTTCCTCCTGATGATCTGTTTTATTCAGTCTTTCGACCATTTAATAACGCAAGCTCCTGTGGTGAGTCCCGCGCCGAAAGCGCTCATCACCAAAAGCTGTCCTGCCTTGATCTTGCCCGCTTTTCGGGCCTCGTCCAGTAAGATGGGCACGCTGGCTGCAGACGTGTTGCCGGTGCCGCTGATATTGTGCAGAAACTTCTCCGGGGGAATCGGCAATTTTTTCGAAGCGGCATCCAGAATGCGCAAATTGGCCTGATGGGGCAATACGTAATCTACTTCTTCCGCCGAAATGCCTGCAGCTTCCATCACGGAGAGAATATCCCGCACCATGGCGTTGACGGCAAACTTATAGATCTCCTGGCCGTCCATATGCAGATATACATCCCCGTCCTGCTTCGGCACATAGGGACAATTCCCGCCCGGCCGCTTCATGAACAAAGGTTCCGCCCTTCCCGAAGCGCCGATCCGTATGGACAGCAGTTCTTCGCCTTCCTCCAGGACCACGGCGCCGGCGCCGTCTCCGAACAAAACGCTCACATCCCGCTTCGTCCAATCCACGGTGCTGCTCATGGATTCGCCGGCGATGAGCAGGATCCGCTTTGCCTTGCCCGATTCGATGAGCGCCTGGGCCATATCCAACCCGTACAGGAAGCCGGAGCAGGCAGCGCCGATATCCAGGGCCGGACAGGTTCCGCCCAGCTCCTGCTGCACCATACAGGCCAGGGAGGGCGTGGCATAATCCGGACTCACGGTAGCGCAGAGGATATAATCCATTTCATCGACGGTATATCCGGCATCCTTCAAAGCCTCTGCGCCCGCTTCCGCTGCCACCGGCGTCAATCCGTTTTCACAGATGTGTCTGGACTCGATGCCGGTGCGGCTTGAAATCCATTCGTGACTGGTATCCAGGATCTTGCTCAGGTCTTCGTTCGTAACGCTCAGCGGGGGAAGGCAGCTGCCCGTTCCCGATATTTTTATGCTCATGGTCTTTCCTTCAACAGTCTCTTTTCAAAAAATCCGTTCATTTTCATCATTGCGTTATACAGCGCTTCCTTTTCGTCTTCCCGCAATCCGGCGGCGATATTGCTGACCAGCTTTTTGTGAAAGTACCGATGCACTCGATCCATCTGCATCCCTTTTTCCGTAAGTTTTACGTAGACCTTGCGGCCGTCGGCTTCGTCCCGCGCTTTGGTCACATAGCCCTTTTTTACCAGTTTGTTGATGGCTACGGTCACCGAAGGCAACGTAATGCGCAGATCCTCCGCAATGTCGGTGATGGTACGCCCTTTCCCCTGATCATCTGCTGCCGATTCCAGAATATGGACTTCGCTGACCGACAAATCGTGTCCGGTTCGCTTGATCGATATTTCCTCTATTTTTGTGATGATCTTGAACGTATCCACCAGAATATCATTGAGCTCCTTGTTGAACGAATCCATTCTTTCCTCCCGTTTACAGGCGATCCGCAACTAATTAGTTAATCTAATTAGTTTATATAAGCATTATACATCTTTGCATCCTTTTGTCAATAAAAAAAGCGGGAGCTATATTTTGTACAGCTCCCACCTGCAGTCTTGTATGAGATATTTCAACTGATAGCGCCGTTGAACGCCGTCCACGGCGCTCTGGCAATCGTAGAGCAGCGTCCGGATCCCGGCGATGCGCCGCTCCTCCACAAGAAAGATTCGCTCTACCAGCACCTCCTTTTCTGTTCCGTCTTCTTCCCGAAAGCGAAATTTGTAGGGAAGCGGCCGGTTCGTTCCCCGGAACACCGCTACGGCATCCACCGACTTTGCCACGATCCTCACGGTCCATACCCTCCCATCGTAAGAAACTGCCCTTCGTTGACGCCGCCTTCCATGGGCTTGAGCGTCGTATTGGCGAACACGCCCCGCATCACGGCACCGTCTCCGTATCGCTTTCGGATCCGATCGACCCAAAGATCCACAGATCGAACGCCGGAAGTCTTCGGATCGTCGAAAAAAGAAATCTGCTCCTGGCCGATCCGGGAAAGGGATCCCACCCCCACGCCCAGCTGACGGATCGGCTCCCCCCGCCAGCATTCTTCCATCAGGCCCGCAGCCACCCTGTAGATCTCCGACGTCTGATCGGTGTAAAAAGGCAGCTGGCGCTGGTGTTGACGGCTGAGAAAAGCGTCGGTCCGGAGCCACACGGACACAAGAGAGGCCCGGGCGCCCAAGGCTCTGAGCCGTGCACCCGTACGCTCGCACAAACTCAACAGATAAGCCAGGAGCTCCCGCCGGTCCGTTACGTCGTAGAAGACGGTCATGCTGTTTCCGATGCCCTTTTGGCGCACCCGGTCGTTGGGTACCACCGGCGAGGAGTCGATGCCGTTGGCGTATTGTCCGATCCGTTCTCCGTGGCTTTTGAACATGGCCCGGAGCTGCCGCCGGTCCATGGCCGCCAGCTCGCCGATGGTCCCGACGTTGATCGACGCCAGCCGGGATGCGGTGGCCCGTCCCACCATAAAGAGCTCGGAAACCGGAAGCGGCCACATTTTCGCTTCGATTTCTTCGGGGAAAAGTGTATGGATCCGATCGGGTTTTTCCAGTTCCGAAGCCATTTTGGCCAGCAACTTGTTGGAGGAAATGCCGATGTTCACCGTAAACCCCAGCTCCCGGCGTATCCGACCTCCGATCCGCTCCGCCAAAGCCACGGGATCCCCGAAACGAGGCGCCGAAACGGTGTAGTCCATAAAGCACTCGTCGATGCTGTAGCGCTGGACCAAGGGGCTGTATTGCTGTATGATGTCGAACATGGCGTCGCTGCAGCTCATATAGAGATCGTAATCCGGAGGGACAACCAAAAGATCCGGATATTTTCGACGGGCTTCGAAAAGACTTTCCCCTGTTTTGATACCATATTTTTTTGCCGGGCCGGACTTGGCCAGGACGATGCCGTGGCGGCTGGCCTGGCTCCCGCCCACCACGGCCGGCACCGTGCGCAGATCAAGGGAGCCGCCCTGCTCCAGCAGAGCCGCGGCGCTCCAGCTTACATAAGCCGAATTGGCATCGATGTGAAAGATGATCATGAGACTCCCTCCGTTGCAGCCTCATTATAGCGAACATATGTTCTTTTTTCAAGTCAAAAATGGGCCCTTTTCGCAAAAAGAGCTTCCTTATTTTTCTTCTGTTTTTCGGTGCGACAGCCCGGCTTCGATCAGGAAGGGATCCGCGAGCATCAAAATTCCCTGAATGCCCAAAAGCAATCCTGTAACGATCAACAGCCGTTCGATGGGGATCCGGTCGGCCAGGGGGCCGAAGCCCAGCATGGCCAAAGGCATCAGGGAGCTGGACAGCATCCCCAGGACGCCGAAGACCCTTCCCATATGATCTTCGTCCACCTTCTCCTGCAACAGTACGGTAAAAGGCGTCTGGAACGCCATCATGGCCAGGCCCAGGATCCCCATCAACACGGAATACAAGGCGAACGATATCGGCCACCCCAGAGCGAAAGTGCAGACGGCCGTCACCAGGCTCGATACCGCGATCGTATGCAAACGGTTGGAAAATCCACCCCATGAGGCGATGAGAAGACCTCCGGCCGTCATGCCCACGGAAAAGGTGACCTCGATCATCGTCAGGCGCCACACATCCCCGCCGAAGCTGCGGGCTACCTGGAGCGGTGTCAGGAACGCCAACGGCGAGATCAGGATAAAATAAATCGCACAGTGGATAAAGCTCCGTTTCACAAATCCGTGGCCGCCGATGTAGCGGAATCCTTCCCGAAGATCCTGCCAATAGCCGGTTTGCGAGGCTTGGGCCGCCTTTTTATGCGCCGGCACTTTCAGAAAGATCAGGAGAATAAAAATCGCAATGCCAGCCGTGGCCACGTCGATCAGAAAGATTTTACCCAGCGTGACAGCACTCATCAGCGCTCCGCTGGCCACCGGGGAAACCAAAGCGATCAGGGACTGGATGCTGCCGTTGATCCCGTTGATGCGGAGCAGCCGGTCCGCGGGAACGATCTGCGGCAGAAAAGCATTGACCGCCGGTGTCTGGACACCGGCACCGAAAGAACGAAGCGCCATGATCAGAAACAGGAGCCAAAAGGCTTCATATCCGAAAACGAACAGGAGCGCAACACCCAGCGTGACCGCGGCGATGAGAGCGTCGGCAGCGATGATCAACTTCTTCCGGTCGTACCGGTCCGCCCAGATGCCCGCAAAGGGCGAAATAAAGAAGGTGGGCAAAAACCCGCAGACGATGGACAGGGTCATCATGACCCCCGATCGAGTCTCCAGGGTGATATGCCACAGAATGGCGTACTGCACCAGCATGGATCCGAAAAGAGAGATGCTCTGGCCGGTCAGAAAAAGTACTGTTTGCTTTTTCCACGTGTCTGTCAAACGATGTCCGCTCCTTTGCGGGGCCGTCAGGGTCGATTCTTTCCCTTGACAAAATCTCTTGCGTTTTTGATTCCGCCGAATTCAGCGAACATCCGACCGATCTTTTCATTTTCGATCTGTCTGGAATTCAATCCCTGATAGGCAACTTCCTGCTGGAGTTTTTTATAGTTTTGAAGCCGCTCCTCCGAAAGCAGCCCTTCCCCGACCGCTTCACGGACCCGGCAGCCGGGTTCCTGCTCGTGCCGGCAGTCGTTGAACCGGCATGCCAAAGCGAGTTCTTCGATGTCGGCAAAAGTCGTGGACAGATCTCCGCATTCCATACCGATCTCCCGCATGCCCGGTGTGTCGATGAGCGCACCGCCGCCGGGAAGCATCACCAGTTCCCGCCTCGTGGTGGAATGGCGTCCTTTGCCGTCCTTGTCCACCGGCAGGGTCTCCATCCGTTCCTGTCCCAGAAGTCTGTTGATCAGTGTGGACTTCCCCACGCCGGAAGACCCGATGAAGGCTACGGTTTTTCCCGGTTGGATCCACTGCAGGATCTCCTCGCAACCGTCCCCGGACACACCGGAGGATACGACCACGTCCACCCCCATGGCTGTACGTTCCGCGGCAGCGGTCTGTGCGGCGCGTTCCGGGCACAGATCCGATTTGGTCAGGATCACCACCGGTACGGCGCCGCTGTCCCAGGCGATGGCCAGATAGCGTTCCAAACGTTTCAGATTGAAGTCCCGGGTCAGCGCCATACAGAGAAAGACCGTATCGACGTTGGCCGCCACGATCTGGGCACCTTCGGTCTTTCCCGCGGCTTTCCGGACGAAAGCGCTCTTCCGGGTCAGAATGTGATGGATCGTTCCGTATCCTTCCCGGTCGTCGGCCTTATCCACCATCACAAAATCACCGACTGCCGGAAATTCCCAGGAAGCTGCCGACAGATGACGCAGTTTCCCCGAGACCTGAGCAGTCAGTTCTCCCTGTCCGGTGATCACCCGATACAGATTCCGATGCTGAAGGGTCACCCGTCCCGGTATCCATTCCGGAAATGCGGCGGCTTCTTCGCGATATCGATCGGTCCATCCCCAACGCGCATGTTCATTCGATTCGTTCATTGTATCGTTCTCTCCTGCAGCCCGGCTTCACTCCTGGAAAAACTGAAGCTTCAAGCCGTTGGGGTCCTGGATGAAAAAGTATTTTGAACCGCCCCCCGTCGTAAAAGGTCCGCTGTGGATCGCAATACCCTTTTCTTTGACGAAGTCCATCATCTCTTCCACGGAATCCACGGTGAATCCCCAGGAAATATCCGGCCCCACGTGAATATCCTTCTTGTCTTTGTTGCAGATGAGCTCCAGCTTCGTTTCGCCTTCGCCCAGGAAAGCGATCTCGATTCCGGGACCTGCCGGAAACCGGCTGCTCACCTTCCATCCGATCACTTCTTCGTAAAACCGAACGGACTCTTCCAAGTCCCTCACCATCAGGGTGCTCCAGGTAAACTTCATGTCATGCTCCTTTCCGGCCACATAGGGCTCTTTACTTCGCTTGTTTGTTCTCCGGGATCTCCCCCACCCCGGCAAGTACAAGACGGGGACGATAAGGATACTGTTCGATCCCTTCCAGGGTAGTGACGCCGCTGAGGACCAGAACCGTATCCAGACCGCTCTCGATCCCCGCAATGATATCGGTGTCCATCCGGTCTCCGATGATCGCGGCCTCCGCCGAATGGACGCCCAGGATCTTCAAGCCGGTGCGCATCATCAGAGGATTGGGCTTGCCCACGTAATAAGCCGTTCTCCCCGTGGCGGCTTCGATAGGCGCCAACAGCGCCCGGCAGGCCGGAACGAGCCCGTCTTCGCCGGGACCGGTCAGATCGGGGTTGGTCCCGATCAACTTGGCCCCCTTCAACACCAGCCTGATCGCCTGCGTAATGGTATCGTAATTGTAATTGCTTCCCTCTCCGACGATCACGTATTCCGGATTGACCCTATTCGTGGTGATGCCGGCATCGTGGAATGCGTTCAACAGTCCGGCTTCACCGATCACATCGGCACTGCAGCCCGGGTTTTGACTGCTCAGAAACTTCGCCGTTGCCAGTGCGCTTGTGTAGAAGTGTTCCTCCGGCACATCCATGCCCATCCGATGCAGCTTCTGTTGCAGTTCTTTGGGTGTGGATCCGCTGGAATTGGTCATAAAGAGAAACGTTTTTTCCTTCTCTTGCAGCCATTCCACAAAATCCGTGACGCCGGGGAGCAACTTGTTGCCGTGATAGATCACACCGTCCATATCGATGATGAATCCTTTTTTTGTCCTTACTGTTTCCATTCCACGCCTTCCCTTTCCCGTATGGCCCTGCCGGTCTCCTTATTCCGGAGATCCTTTCTCTGTCGGTGTCCGGACCGTTCTTTCGTATTGTCGTAAAATCGTACAGATCTGTCGGATAAATTCCTTGATCCGGTACAGTTCGCTTTCCCTGCTCACGAAACGCCAGGCCGCGCAGTAATCCATCAGCCAATATTCCAGTCTGCCTGCCAGATCGGCGGCAGAAGTCAGGGGCGTCACGTTTTGGCCGTACTCGTACTTCTTGAGCATGAGCGCTACTTCCTGCATCAGTCCCACCCCCCGGGCCGACAGATACAATTCCCCGATCTCACGGCGCATTTCCGTTCTGCAGGCGCTGGGATTTCGTTTCAATCCCTTGAGAATCTCTTCGCAGCGCACCACTGCCTCCTTCAGACACAGTTCCGGTGCCTTCATGATGATTTTTCTTGCGATTTCGTGCATCCATCCGTCTTTGCTGCGATAGGTCTGGCCCAGCACCTTCTGATCCCTGAAGAATACCAGTTTGCCGAAGGATATAATGTCCTGATCCGCCAGATCCCGCAGCAGCCCTGTGATGCTTCGCCCCGGATCGGCGTATTCGATCAGCGAGATCACCTCGTCGATCTGGCGGAATTCCCGCTTGTCCTGCACATTCCAACTCTTGGCAGCACCGTAGATCATGCAGGGAACCGAAAGCGAAGGCATATTGATATGGCCGCTGTCTCCCCACTCGGTGTTTAAGAATCCTTCCGCTCCGTACTTGCATCCCAGTTCAGCCATTTCCTGAATGTTGACGAAGCTGAGGCCGTAGGCGTTCACCAGCCGGCTGTGGCCGGCTACGCTGGGGCAGACGTACTGCTTCATCCCGGCATCCCGGAAAAATCGCACTTTGTTTTCAAAGCGGCCGTTGTCGTAATTCCAGTTCAACACGGTCACATCCACATACAGTTCTCCTACGCTTTCCTGATGTTCCAGCAGCATATCCCCCCAGATCATCACTTCCCGTCCGACAGACTGCAGAAATCCGACCAGTTTGTTCACGTAGGCCACGTACAAGCTGCCTTTTGAATGTGCCCGCGCCTGTTCGGCGCTTTTCCCTTTTCCCAGATCAAAAGTTTCGTCGCAGCAAATGTTGACTTTATTGCTCCGAAACAGCGAAATGTATTGGTCCAGGATCCCGATGATCAAATCGACGCTTTGAGGATCCGATACATTGATCGTATGATAGATCATCCGGTTGTGCCATGTGAAGACTTCTCCCGGATCTTCCGGAATCTCCCGGTATTGTCCGAAGCTTTCCGAACTCAAAAGATTGTACAGGTGACCGAACGTGGCAATACAGGGGATCAGCTCGATGCCCCGGATACTGCAATACCGATCCAGTTCCAGGATCTCTTCGGAGATCAGCGGATCGGTTTGAGACCAGATCTCCTCGAACCCGTCCAGAAGAAAGCTGTCTTCCACGTAGAGCTGCAGTTGATTGATCTTGTACAGTGCAAGCTTGTCCACCAGATTCCGCAACGTATCCATCGTGGGGACCCTTCCGCGGCTTACGTCCAGCAGATATCCTCTGTTCGGAAATGAAGGTTCGTCGTCAATTTCCATGCAGGGGATCTCTCCTTTATAAAGCTTGCACAGCTGAATCAACGTTGCGGCACCATATAAGAACCCCCGGCCGGAAGAAGCCCGGATCGCAATCCCTTCTTCTGCGATCTCCAGCCGGTAGGCCTCTTCGCACAGGACGTCGGCCGGATACTCAAAAGATATGGAATGATACTTGCTGTTCTTTTCACTTTGCCAATCCTTCTTGACAGGAAGCGTGACGGCGATGACTTTTTCGATCTCGTCGCGCAGAAAAACCGCAGTCCGGAAATCCGTATCCCCCTGCCTGATATCCAAAACGATATCGGTTTGGTGATCGATGGAAAAAACGCCTGTTCGAGGCGACACTTTTCGGGGAAGCGGTATCAGGTACATCGGATCCTCCTTTTCGCTTTCGTCGGCTGCTTGTTTCTTTTTCTGTCCTTATAAATTGCGCGCCGCCTCTCGATCCAGCACGATGATGACGTTGGGGTGGAGCTGCAGGATCGAGGCCGGCAACTCCGGACAGATTGGCCCCCGAAGTGCCGAACGGACCGCTTCGGCTTTGTTTTCCCCGTTGGCCAGCAGAAGCAGAGTCTTGGACTGCAGGATCGGCCGGATCCCCATGGTAATCGCTTCCGTGGGCACTTCTGCCATGGAGGAAAAATACCTGGCATTGGCTTCGATCGTGCTGTCGTCCAGGACGACTTTATGGGTATCCGGACAAAAGTGCGCATTCGGTTCGTTGAATCCGATGTGGCCGTTCACACCGATCCCCAGGATCTGAAGGTCGATACCGCCGTGTCGGGCGATATCCGCATCGTAGCGCCTGCACTCCGCATCCACATCTTCGGCCATACCGTCGGGAATATGGATCCGGTCTGGATCGGCGTTGATATGATCGAAGAAATTCTCTTTCATGTAATGTGCGTAACTCTGATTATTGGCAGGATCCAGATCACGATACTCATCCAGGTTGAAAAAGCATGCTTCGGAAAAATCCAAATCGCCGTTTTGATAAGCTTTGACCAGCTCCCGGTACAGCCCCAACGGTGTCCCGCCGGTGGCACAGCCCAGCACACAGTCCGGATGCAGCACGATCTGGCTCTTGACGACGGATGCGGCGGTTTTGCTCATTTCCTCATAATTTTCTTTTACGATGATTCTCATGAAGGTTCTCCTTTGTTTGTTCCTAATAGACCTGCCGGCCTTTCGCAAAAACTGTCTGTATGTTCACCTGATCGTCAAAGATCAGGAGGTCGGCATCTTTTCCCCGGCCAATGCTTCCTTTTGCGCTGTCCACGCCCAGAAGGCGCGCCGGGTTGAGACTGGCCAGGTTGACCGCTTCCCACAATGTGAGGTCCGTATGGATCAGCATGTTGCGCACAGCCTGATTCATTTGCAGGATGCTTCCGGCCAGCGTTCCGTTTTGAAGACGCGCCGTCTGATTGTCCGCGATCACTTCCTGTCCGCCCAGTTCCCACGTCCCGGGCTGCATGCCCGCAGCCCGCATGGCGTCCGTTACGAGGATCATGCGTTCCCGCCCGCCCATTTGAAGCAGCAGAGGAAATATGGCGGGATGCATGTGATGGGTATCTGCAATCAACTCGAAAAAAATACCGCTGTTCAGGATGGCGACCACAGGCCCCGGTCTTCTGTGGTGGATCGGCGGCATTGCGTTGAACAGGTGCGTCGCACTGGAGATCCCCGCATCGATGGCAGCCGCAGCTGTTTCATAATCGGCGGCGGTGTGGCCTATGGAAAGAACGATATCCGTCCGTTCCTTCATGGATCTGATCCAGGAAAAGTCCGGGTCCTGTTCCGGTGCCAGGGTAATGATGCGGAGAATGTCCTCGCAGTGTTCCATGCGCCCCGGCTCGGGTCTCTGCACAAATTCTTTCCTGTGGGCACCCGTGTACCGCGGACTGATAAAAGGTCCCTCCAAGTGCGCTCCCAGTATTGCGGCACCGGTCGGTATCTGTGTCATCTCTTCCCGAATGCTGTCGAGCGCTCGACTGATATGCCCCCAACCCATCGATATCGTGGTGGGCAAAAATCCCGTAACGCCGCTCCGCGCCAGAGCGGAAGACATTTCCCGCAACGCTTGCACACGGGCGTCCATGGCGTCCTTTCCGGAGGATCCGTGGACATGGATGTCGATAAACCCGGGGGAAACGTACCGCCCGCCGGCATCGATGATTTCCACATCCGAAGAGGCATATCGCCGGGAAAATTCGTTTTCGTCCGGGATCGCCAAAATTGTTTCGCCGAAGACCAAGACGCTGTCGGGCAAGATCCGGTCTTCCAACAGGATCTTTCCGCCTCTGATGCATCGAAGTCTGCTCTTTGTCATATCCGGCCTCCCTCTGTTTTTCGAGAGAAAACAACGTACACTCAACGATAGTTTACCACAAGCCGGCGAAATGAGAAAGACAGCTCCGTGCCTACGACTGCGCCGACCCGGCTGCCGATCGGTGAAGATACTTGCAATTTCCGGGGCCCAGGCATTCCCAGAGTTCGGCAGCGGATTTTTCGGAAGTCAAATAGTCGTCGACGATCTTCCCGTCTTTCATTTCGATCACCCGATCGGACTTTTCCGCAATGTGCCTGTCGTGGGTGACGATGGTGAATGCCGTTCCGCTTTCCCGATTGATCTTTCGGAGAAGTTCATAGACCTGTTCCGTGGAATCGGAATCCAAATTTCCCGTGGGTTCGTCGGCCAGAATCAGTTTGGGTTCGTTGATCAGGGCGCGGGCGATAGCAACCCGCTGCTGCTGCCCGCCGGAAAGATTGTTGGCTAAATTGTGGATGCGATCTCCGAGTCCCACGATCTCCAAAAGTTCCTTTGCGCGTGTTTCCTTCTGCATATCCGCCACGCCGCTCTGGATCAGCCCACCCGGGGCAGCGTGGTGATCGATGGGTTGGATCTGTCTTCTGTGGACGACGATCTGGAACGGGTCTACACCCTCTTCCCCAGGCTCAAGGAGCGTGACTGGCAACTGGCCGGGACGCTGTCCGGAGGCGAACAACAGATGCTGGCAGTCGGGAGAGCCCTGATGAGCCGTCCGAAACTGCTGATGATGGACGAGCCGTCTCTGGGTCTGGCCCCTTTGATC
This sequence comes from Clostridiales bacterium, assembly GCA_012729355.1. Taxonomy (GTDB): domain Bacteria; phylum Bacillota; class Clostridia; order Peptostreptococcales; family Anaerovoracaceae; genus UBA10908. The sequence goes on along the minus strand of JAAYDG010000055.1, from coordinate 7,262 downwards.
GTCAAGGATATCTTCGATATCATCCGCACCATCAACAAAGAAGGTATCACCGTTCTGCTCATCGAACAAAATGCCAATCACGCACTGAAAATAGCCGACTGGGCCTATGTGATGGAGACGGGAAATATCTCCATGCAGGGTACCGGAGAAGAGCTCCTGACCAAGGACAGCATCAAGGAAGCTTATTTGGGGAAGCGAAAGAAATAACCTGTGAAAATTTCACTCGAGCCCATCCACCCAGTCCAAAATTTTTTTCCGATCCGCCCGGTCGGGATGTCCCGTGCGAAACAGTCCAAAGTTTTTCCCGTAACAAGCCGCATAATCCTGTTCCAAACTTCCACCCTTTGATTGCAGCAGCGCTTCCGCCTCCGTAAAAGCAGAATGATCAGACCGACCTCTGCCAAGCCAAGTCAAGAACAGGTAGAACTGTTTATCCCTGATTTTTTGCGCATCGAGTTCTTCCAACCAATGTGCTACATTTTTGTGGATCCTGCCGCCGTACACACCGGAACATAGGACGACCGTGTTGTAATCTTCGGAGATCCCGGAGTCGCTCCCGTCGACCACGACCAAGGGAATGCCGGTTTCGCCGGAAATGAAGTCGCACACCCGGAACGTATTTCCTTCTGCTTTGCCGCATATCATCACTTTATTCATTTTGTGTTCCTTTCATCGTTCTGTATTCTGTGCCGTATAGTATACACCTCGTCGGAACGTCCGCCAAGCATGGAGCCTATGATCGACGCGCTACCGGCAAAAAAAAATTGTCCGAACCTCTTGACATGGGGGGGAACCTGTGTTAAATAATAATTAGCACTCACCGAATGAGAGTGCTAACAATATCATCTCGCAACACGAAGGAAAGGAGTTGTTGACCATGACAGGATTGATCCCGTTCAACAGAGGCCGAAGAGAATTAACGCCTCAGACAAGTACCGACAGCTTTTACAACATGCTTGATGACTTTTTTTCGAACGACTGGCCTTTCAGAAGGACACTCTCGTACGACACGTTCAAAGTGGACGTGGTAGATGAAGATAAAAGCTATGTTGTGGAGGCAGAGCTCCCCGGGGTGGAAAAGAAGGATATCAACGTTCAGTTGAATGAAGGAAGACTTCAAATCTCGGTTGCCAGGGAAGAAGCCAAGGAAGAAACAGACAAACGCTATATCCATCGGGAACGGCGCTACACATCCATGAGCCGTTCGGTCTATCTGGAAGATGCCCGAGCCGAAGACGTTTCAGCAAAACTGGAAGACGGTGTGCTCCGGGTCGTCGTACCCAAAGAAGAAAAAGCCGTCCATTCCATCGTCGTGGACGTGGAATAAGAGACAAAGCAAGACCCGCACGAGCCTTACTCGTGCGGGTCTTCCTGTTCTTACCTCAGCAAGAAGTTTTTGACCAGAAAGTATATGCCGAACCCTGCTCCCAGCAGGAGATAGATCATGATTCAAGGCGGGCAGTGGGTAAGAAATGATTTCAAGATCTCTTTCATTTTGGTTCCTCCAGTGCATGATTCAGCTTCACAACGAAATCCTGTACGTTTGTGACAATGGACGTCACTTCCAGGCTTCCCCTGTCCCGCAGCTTGTTGACCACAAACTCCGACATGTCTACCGTATAGATGTATACCGGACGGACGGCGCCGTCCCGCCATTGGTACACCGGCGTCATGTTTCCCGTGGCGATGGTATGAAGCTGCGTTGCCAGCGCGACCACCGTTGTGGCCTTTCTCGTATGTTTGCGCATCTCTTCCTGTGCTTGATACACATCCGCAAGTACCCCGGGAAGCGGACCGTCATCCCGGATGGATCCGGCCAGCACCATAGGAACATCGTTCCGAAGACACGCACGGACGATACCGTCCTCCACATTTTCGTTCTCCACAAAATGTTCCAGACTGCCTGCCCGTCGAGCTTTGTTGATCACATCCAGATGGTGGTAATGTCCGTTCTCCACCGAACACTGATCATAAATATCCTGTCCCAGCGCCGTGCCGAATACCGCTGCCTCCAGATCGTGGGTGGCTACGGCATTGCCGCCCAGCAGCGCGTCCACATATCCCTTGTCGATCAGCTCCGAAAGGGATTTTCGTGCGTAGTAATCGAACACGACGGCAGGCCCAAGCACCCAAACCACATACCCGTGCGCCCGCTCGTGGCGCAACAGGGCGGCCAGCTGATCGTAATCTCTCGAATAAGCCGTCTCCCGGGAGCGGACTGTGCGAAAAGTAAACTCCCTGTCGGCGTTTTTGGTATCACAGAAACATGCTGCATGAACATAAATACCGCAGTTTCCGTTGTCGCAGCGTCCCACTACGACTCGATCTCCTTTTCGGATGTTCCGAAATTCCCGGGCGTCGGGTATGCCGTCTGCGCTGATTACGACGGCGCAATCCATCCGGCTCTGCTCCAACAGCGTCCAACGTCCGTCTATTTTGTAGTATTCCGGATAGATCGTGGTGGCATGATAGTTTTCCGGCGCAACGCCGTCGGACGGAGCCGGCCGAAGAGTGGCGTCCGGTGCGTTTGCCAACGCTTCGATCTGAAAGTCGGGCATTCGGTACTGGGGAAATATAAAGGTTTTTCTGTCTGCTGTCATTGTGGTTTCTATCCTCCGGGTTCTGTTTCTATGGCCGACCGGGAATCAACCCATGCGCTTCCTGTGCTGCTGGATCTCCCGGATCAATCGGTCCTTATCCTGAGGCAAGGTGCCTCGTATTTTGATCATATTCGTCGGGTGTGTCGTATCAAACGCCATCGGTCGCGCCGGATCCAGATACGTAATCAGAGCGAGGATCTCCGCAAGCCGTTCCCCGTTGTCTGCGGGAATGAATTTTCCGCACCGGACGCTTTCATCCAGTGGGGTTCCGTCGAATACTTTCAAATTCATCGTGATCACTTTCCTGGTTTCAAACCGGTTGACCATCGCAGCAGACGCTGCGGCGTTCTCCTCGCTTCGTCCCTGTCCGGCGATTCCGTAAATCAATATCGTGTTGAACTGCAGTCTGGCCCGGTTCAACTTCGCCGCCTGGGCGAGGGCCGTCGCTACGGTATGCCCTTTATTCATTTCCTTCAACACCGAATCCAATCCGCTTTCAAATCCGATGTACAGAAGCCGCAGTCCGGCATCGTGCAGTTCGGAAAGAGCTTCCGCCGAGTAGCCGACAAGGCTTCGCACCGAAGCATAAGAAGCGACACAGGCACAATAGGGCAGATGTTTTCGAATCAATCCCAACACACGTTTCATTGCATCAAACCCGATCGCCAGCGGATCCGCACCGGTCAAAAATACACGCTCGGTATAGAGATCCCCGTATATGATTTGGTTTTCGATTTCACCCAGAGGAATTTGACGATAGGGAACCCCTTTGTACATCGAACAAAACGCGCATCGGTTGTAGGGGCATCCGGACGTAACAGGAATCAATACGTGATTCATTTCATCCTGCGGATAATAAATCGTTTCGTGGCTGTTCATGTCTGCCTTTCTTGGAGGAAGAGAAAGGGAAGCTCAGCGTTTTCCGAGCACCATTTCCGTAAGCGCCAGCGGCTCCACGTACCGTCCGCGGTGATAGACACGCATGTTGCCGCCGGAGATCTCATCGATCAGACCGACTTGTCCGTCGGGATCCAGTTTTCCGAATTCAAATTTGATGTCGTACAGATCCAGTTCCTTTTTTGCCAACTCACTTCGGACGATTTCCCCGATCTGCCGGGTCATGACCGCCAGGCGTTCGTACTCCGCCGGTTTCATGATCCCCAACATTTCCAGCCCATCGGACGTAATGAGAGGATCGTCTCTGTCGTCGTCTTTCAGGGTCACTTCCACATATCCGTTCAAGGGCGCTCCTTCTGCACAATATCCGCCGTAGCGCCGGTAAAAGCTTCCGACTGCCCGATAACGCAGGATCACTTCCACCCCTTTCCCAAAAACATGAGCCGGCTTGACGGTCATGGTATTGCGATCGATATCTGCGGATACATAGTGCGTCGGGATGCCCGCCGCGTTGATTTTTTCAAAGAAGAAGCGGGTCAGGCGAAGTCCGGCTCTTCCGGCACCCTCGATCGTGAGCCCCACCGTGTTGGCCCCCGGATCGAATACACCGTCGGTCCCTGTCACATCATCCTTGAACTGCAGCAAATAATTTCCGTCTGAAGTACGGTATACATCCTTGGTCTTTCCGGTATAGATCTTCTGCATAACGGGCACTCCTTCATAATCGCCGAACAACACGCAGCGGCCTGTCTTCCGAAAAGCCGCCTTTGCGAATGAACAGGAACAGTATAAATGATATCGACTGAAAATTCAAAGTTTTTTGGTCGGCAAGCCATATCAGACCTGTGCCGAATAGAAACGAAACGCTGCAGGCATCGGATAAACAGAAGACAGTTCTTCCGCTGTCACCCAGGTCCATCGATCCGGTTCCGCCACGCAGACAACCTCCGTTCGAAATCCTTCCATGTGCCACTCGATATGGGTGAAGAGATGTTTGGTGTGCCCCATTGCGTCGATAGGACCGGCTTGGATCCCCCACGAATCCAGCGTGTTTCGGCACTCTCTTTCAGACAACCACCCTTCCACGCCCGGAAATTCCCAGAGACTTTGAAGCAGCCCTCTCTTTTGCCTTTTCTGAAGGGCCACTTTCCCTTTCCATGTGATGACGAATACCGTTTTCTTTTGGATTTTCCGAGGCTTTTTGCGGCTTCTTTGCGGGATGTCCTCCGTCAGGTCTTCCGTGTGTGCCCGGCAAAATCCTTGCAATGGACATCTATCGCAAAGAGGCGTGCCATTGGGCAGGCAGACTGTTGCGCCCAGATCCATCAGCGCCTGATTGAAATCGCCCGGCCGATCGGAAGGGATCCACAAAGAGAGCGTGGCGGTCAATTCTTTTCGGACAGCGGCATCGTCGATGCTGTCTCTTCGGCCGGTCAGGCGGGCCAGAATGCGAAACACATTTCCGTCGGCAGCCGGCACCGGCTGCCCGAAAGCAATGGAAGCAATGGCGCCGGCGGTATAGGTCCCGATTCCCGGCAACCGAAGCAACTCGGACACTTCTCCGGGCAATCGGCCTGCATGTTGTGCTACGATCTGCCCTGCTGCTCTTTTCATGTTCGCCGCTCTTTGATAGTACCCGAGCCCTTCCCACAGTTTCAGAAGCACTTCATCGGAGACCCGGGCCAGATGGTCCACGGAAGGCAGCTCCCGAAGAAAGCGCAGATAATAAGGGATGACCGTTTCCACCCGGGTCTGCTGCAGCATGATCTCCGAGACCCATATTTTATAAGGGTCCGTATCCGTCCGCCACGGCAGATCGCGTCCGTATGTATCATACCAATCCAGCAGCTGTGCTTGAAGCTGTTCCATCGCTTTCACTTCGTTTTCTCCGGGCATGATGTTGTTTCCGTATACGCTCCTTTCATGGCTGAAACAGCCAGGCAAGCGTACATCGCAAGGACTCCCCTTTTTTTCTTCGATACCGGAGTCTTCCAGGCCGCTCTTCGCTGCTTTTCTTCTTGTTGAATCTCCTCCTCCGACACCGCAACGCCGTTGATCCCGATCCATTCCAGTTTCCGGTCGGGTATATCGATGCGTATCAGATCGTTTTCCCGGATCAATGCCAGGGGACCTCCGACTGCCGCCTCGGGAGAAACGTGGCCGATGGCAGGACCTCTGGTCGCGCCGGAAAACCTGCCGTCGGTGATCAGCGCCACGGAAGAAATCAAATTCGGATCCGAGGCGATGGCCTCCGTAGTGTAAAACAGCTCCGGCATGCCGCTTCCCCGGGGACCTTCATATCGAATAATCACCGCATGGCCGGGTTGAACACGGCCATCCAGAACTGCCTTGTACGCTTCCTCTTCCGAATCAAAGGGTAACGCCTGCAATACAACCTGGTGCATGTTCGAGGCAACAGCGGCGTGCTTCACCACGGCGCCCTCCGGCGCCAGATTGCCCGTAAGAATAGAAACCGCACCCCGGGGATCCAGCGGATCCGACAGAGGTCGAATGATCTCCCGTTTCCCTTTGACGTTTGCAGACGGCGGCCGGCTGTTTCCAAAGGTATCCCGGATATTGTCGAAATCGTCCAGGTTTTGCCCCAATGTTTTACCGGTTACGGTCATCACATCCAGGTGGAGCAGCGGGCGGAGGGTCTCCATCACGGCCGGTACACCGCCGGCTTCGCGGAAGTACGTCGCAGGATGGATTCCGCTGGGACGCACGTTCACGATCCAGGGCGTCCGGCGATGGATCTCGTCAAACAATTTCGGTTCCAGCACCAGCCCACACTCCCGCGCAATGGCGGGTAGATGCAGCAATGCGTTGGTGGAACCGGCAATGGCGGCGTGAACGATAATGGCATTTTCAAAAGCATCCATCGTAAGAATATCCGACGGCTTCAAATCGGCTTCCAGCAACCGGACCAGCTGCCGGGCCGATCGGCGGGCCATTTCATCCAGTTCTTCGGAAGCCGCAGGGATCAGGGCAGCGCCCGGCAGCGTCATCCCCAGGGCTTCGGCCATGATCTGCATGGTACAGGCCGTCCCCATAAAGGCGCAGGCTCCGCAGGTCGGACAAGCAGTGTGTTGGTAGGTTTCAAACTGCTCTTGGGAAATCTCTCCGCGATGGAATGCGGCGCCGTAGGCGCCGATTTGCTCCAGGGTGAGATCCGCCGGTCCGGCCCCCATCACCCCGCCTGGAATCAATACGGCCGGCATATCCAACCGGGCCATGGCCATCAAATGCGCAGGGACCGCCTTGTCGCAGCTGCTCAGAAAAAGGCCGGCATCCATGGGGGAAGCTGTCGCCTGGATCTCGATCATGCCCGCGATCAGTTCTCTGGACGGAAGAGAGTAATTCATGCCGTCATGCCCCTGGGCAATGCCGTCACAGATATCCGTGGTCGTGTATTTGGCAGGTTTCGTCCCAAGTTCGAGAAGTTCCTTTTCGGCAATGCGGACCAGCCGTTCCAGATGTACACTGCCCGGATGGCTGTCTCCGGAAGTGCTCTGGAGAAAGATTTGCGCTTTCGACAGATCGTCAACCGACCACCCGGTTCCCATTTTTAAAGCGTCCATTTCCACAGCCACCATTCTCATTTTTTGACTCTTCAGCATGATCCACCTTTCTCGATCCACAAGAGACAGCGCAATTTCTATGATTACAGAATCACGCCCGCGCCCAGCACCATCAGCACGATCAGGGGCGCGGGAATTTTTTGGGAAAGCAGCAACAGAGCTGTAATGATCAAGATCAGGAAAT
>JAAYDG010000054.1 GCA_012729355.1 Clostridiales bacterium | reverse complement strand
GATACGTTTCAGTTTATCTTGTGAGGCTTGAGATGAGAAGAGCGACCCGGGCTGTGCGATGCGGTACTGTGATGATCGGAGGAGATCATCCCGTTTCGATCCAATCCATGACCAATACGAATACCAGTGATACGGATTCCACGATAGAACAGATCCGGGCCTTGGTCGCCGCAGGGTGCCAGATTGTGCGCGTCGCGATTCCGGACAGAGATGCAGCCCTTGCGTTGAACAAGATCAAGAAAGCTGTTTCCGTGCCCATCGTTGCGGACATCCATTTTGATTATCGGCTGGCCTTGGCCTCCATCGAAAACGGAGCGGATAAAATTCGGATCAATCCGGGAAACATCGGAACGGAAGATCGGCTGGAAGCGATTTACGCAAAGGCAGCCGCCTATAAGATCCCTGTTCGGATCGGCGTCAATTCGGGTTCTCTGGAAAAAGAACTCATTCAAAAGTACGGAGGCGTCTGTGCCGAAGCGCTTTGCGAAAGCGCCTGTCATGCCGTGGCGTTCGCAGAACGACTCGGATTCACGGAACTGATTGTCTCTTTGAAGTCTGCCGATGTGCCCATGAATCACGAAGCACACCGCCTGTTCGCGGCCCGTTGTCCGGTGCCGTTGCACATCGGATTGACCGAGGCCGGTGTGGGGCATCCGGCACGGATCAAGTCAGCCGTTGCGTTGGGTGCGCTGCTGCTGGAGGGGATCGGAGACACCATGCGCGTCTCCCTGACCGGGGATCCGATACAGGAAGTGATATTGGCCAGGGAAATCCTGGAGGCTACGGGGATCCGGAAGACCGGAATCGATTTTGTGTCCTGTCCCACCTGTGGCCGAACGCGCGTGGACCTTCCCGTGATTGCCGCACAGATCCAAGAGGCGCTGGATCCGCTGTCAAAGCAGCTTTCCCGGCGCGGAGAGTTCTTGCGTGTTGCCGTGATGGGATGCGAAGTCAACGGCCCCGGCGAGGCCGCCAACGCCGATGTCGGTGTGGCATGCGGAAAGGGTGTGGGACTGATCCTTGAAAAGGGAAAGCCTGTAAAAACCGTTCCTCAAAGCGAAATCGCCGATGAACTGATCCGCTTGATACATAAAATAACTATTGCAAAATCATAGCGGTTATGATATCATTCATCCGGTATGAAGTTATTTCTAGAGAGTGGGCGGGCCCACTCTTTCGTTTTGTGGGAGGCAGCGGGCTGTGGCCAAAAGAAAGATCACGGAACTCATTGCGGAATGGATGGAATCCTTCGGCAGAGAGAACGGCTATGAACTCTCTCGTTGCGAGTTCGTGAAAGAAGCGGATAGCTGGTATCTGCGGGTGTTTGTGGACAAACGAACCGCAGACACTTACGAGAGCATGAGTACAGATGACTGCGAGGTTGTCAGTCGTTATCTCAGTCAAAAACTGGACGAGGCAGACCCTGTTAAGCAAAACTATTATTTGGAAGTATCCTCACCGGGACTGGACCGCCTGTTGGTCAGCGAGAAAGATTTTCTGCGTTTCAAAGGACAAGTCGTTGACGTAGGTCTTTATCACCCGCTGGACGGGGAAAAATCTTTGCAAGGAATATTGAAAGAAAAACACGATGGCATATTGACCGTCGTCAACGATAAGGGAACCGAAACAGCCATACCGGTCGAGCAGATCAGCACGGTCCGGCTGGCGATTATTTTCTAAGGGAGGAAAATAAAGAAGATGAATAAAGAATTTATACAGGCGGTGGAAGATCTCGAAAGAGAAAAATCGATTTCGAAGGATCTCCTGATCGAAGCCATCGAATCCGCATTGGTCTCCGCATACAAGAAAAACTACGGCACATCTCAAAACGTTCGTGTCAACATCGATCGGGAAAACGGAGATATCGATGTCTTTATGAGAAAAGATATCGTGGAAGAGGTGTTGGATCCTTTTGTGGAAGTGAATGTGGAAGAAGCCAAAGAGATCGATCCGGAGTATGAGATCGGCGATATCATCGAATACCAGGTTACACCCATGGATTTCGGACGGATCGCAGCGCAAACCGCAAAACAGGTGGTTGTGCAGCGTATCCGCGAGACGGAGCGGGGCATGATCTACGACGATTATATCAACCGGCAGACCGAAGTGGTGACCGGCGTGGTTCAACGCATCAGCAACGATAAAGTATTCGTCAACATGGGGCGTGCCGAGGGCATTCTCAATGGGAACGAGCAGATTCCCGGCGAAAAATACCGAGTCAACCAGCGGTTGAAAGTCTATGTGATGGATGTCAAAAAGACCACAAAAGGACCGCAGGTGTTCTTGTCTCGCACACATCCGGGACTCGTGAAACGATTGTTCGAGCTGGAAGTACCCGAGATCCAGGACGGGATTGTGGAAATCAAAAGCATTTCCAGGGAAGCGGGTTCCCGCACAAAAATCGCAGTTTGTACATACGATGAAAATGTAGATCCCGTGGGCGCTTGTGTGGGAACGCGCGGGAATCGGGTACAGGCTGTCGTGGAAGAATTGTCCGGTGAAAAAATCGATATCATCACGTGGAGTGAAGAACCCGGAAAGCTGATCAGCAGCGCGTTGTCTCCCGCGAAAGTGGAAATGGTGCTGATCGATGAGGACGAAAAAGCGGCGACTGTCGTGGTACCTGATTTCCAATTGTCGCTTGCCATCGGCAAAGAGGGACAAAACGTGCGTCTGGCGGCCAAATTGTGCGGCTGGAAGATCGACATCAAGAGCCACTCCCAGTATTATCCACCGGAAACGATTGAGGAAGAACCGGAAACGACACAGGGAGAAGACGCCTCTGCTGTGATGGATGTGCCGGAAGAGGAATCAGAGAATGAAGAAAAATAAAGTGCCCATGCGGCGTTGCGTCGGGTGTATGGAATCCAAACCGAAACGAGAATTGATTCGCATCGTGGCAAGCCCCGACGGTGAAGTGCTGTTGGACCTCACCGGAAAAGCAAACGGAAGAGGAGCCTATTTGTGCCCTGATCCCGAATGTGCGGCGAAGGCCGGGAAGAAGAATGCATTCGCAAGAAGTTTACATATAAATGTCAGCGAAGAGGATTTGCAGCGGATCGTAAGAGAGATCGGCGCAATGATCCATACGAACGATCAACGAACGAACCGGGAGTAGGAGGTGTTCGAATGCCAAAGAAAGTCCAGGAATTAGCAAAAGAATTGGGACTTACAGATAATGATCTGATCGAAAAGCTTCACGAGCTTGGATATGAAAACAAGACGAGCAAAAGCGTGATGGAGGATATCGATGCGATTGTTGTGAAGAATTCCATTGTGAACAGTCGCAAGAAGGCGGAGACCAAAATCGTCAAGTCGTCCGTCAAGAAAGAATCCACAAAAGATGCCGGCGAAGTGAAAGTTCAGATCAAAGCAGTCGACAGAGCCATCATCGAAGCCCAGGCCCGACGCTCTCAGAAGGCAACCGTTACAGGGGAAAATGCTCCTCTTCAGCGCCCGACACAGGCGCCTCCTGCAGGAAAACCTGTTCCGAGAAGCGAAAACGCTCCTGCGGCAAGACCTGTCCCCATCGGGCGGCCCATGCCGAAAAATGCCGTGCCGCTCAAAAAAAGCGATGTACCTCAGGAGACGGGAAAAGCAATCGAACAGATCGAAGAACCTCGGGAACTGCCCGAAGAAAAAGAATCTGTTCGGGATGTTATCGTGCCCGATACACAAATGAAAACCGAAGCGGAACCGTCGTTGCCCGCGCCGGAGGAGGAACCTGTTCGGGACACATCGAAGGAAGCGCCAATGCCGGTCGATGCAGAGATTTCAGAACAGAAAGAACCGCAGGGCACCCGGATGCCGGTCAAAGAAAAAGAATCCAAGGGGCGCAAACCTGCAAAGACGGCAAAACCGAAAAAAGAGGTCAAGGCGCGGGAGGCCGATTCTGAAACGATCGACTATACACCGGGAATCGGTGTTAAGATCATCCGCCGTGCGGAAGATGAACCTGCCCCTCCACCCAGAAAACCGGCGCCGAAGAAATCTGTTCCGGATAAAGATCGAAAACCCAAAGAGTACGTGCCCCGCAAAGATGCCGGAACGACCAAGGACGAGAAGTCTCCCAGAAGAAAAAAAGAAACACCGGCAGCAAAAGGTACCGGAAAAGAACGTGTGCTTGTCTATACTGCGCCTGCATCAGGCGGAGATAAAAAGCCACGAAAAGGAAAAGGGAAGAGCAAAAGGGATAAATTTGATTCGAAGCCGCTGGATCTGACAAAAGCTGCACCGAAGAAAAGACGCAGGTATAAAGAGAAAAGCGATATCGTGGAAGAAACGCTCACTACAGCGGAAATCCTTCCTGAAGGAACTGTGATGATTACGGTTCCCATCACCGTTGCAGGCTTTTGCGAGCAGATCGAACGAAGTTCCTCGGATGCGATCATGGCGCTCATGAAAATGGGCATCATGGCCAATATCAACCAAAATCTTGACGAAGAAACCGCGATCCTTCTGGGTATCGAACTCGGTGTGAACATCGTAGTGAGCAATATCAACGAAGAAGTCGTGGAAGAAGGATTGGATCTCAGCGAAGACAAAGCATCCGAACTCGTGCCGAGAGCACCGATCATCGCAGTGATGGGTCACGTAGATCACGGTAAAACTTCGCTTCTGGATGCAATCCGTACGACGAACGTGACAGACCAGGAAGCAGGGGGCATTACGCAGCACATCGGAGCATCCGAAGTCGAGCTCAAAGGTCAACGTATCGTGTTTTTGGATACACCGGGACACGAGGCGTTCACAGCCATGCGTGCCAGAGGCGCACATGTCACAGACATCGCGGTTTTGGTGGTCGCGGCCGACGACAGTGTAAAACCGCAAACCATCGAATCCATCAGCCATGCAAGAGCCGCCGGCGTGCCCATTATCGTGGCGATCAATAAAATGGATAAACCCGGCGCAGACCCCGACAGAGTGAAAAAAGATTTGAGCGAGCAAGGGATCCTTGTGGAAGACTGGGGGGGAGACGTAATCAGCGTACCGGTTTCCGCAAAGAGCGGAGAAGGTATCATTCAACTGCTGGAAATGATCCTGCTTCAAGCAGAAGTGCTGGAGTTGAAAGCAAACCCGGACCGCCTTGCCATGGGTACTGTCATCGAAGCAAGATTGGATAAGGCCAAAGGACCCGTTGCCACGCTGCTGGTGACGAACGGAACGTTGCATGCCGGCATGTCCATCGTGGCCGGCACCTGCAGCGGACGAATCCGCGCAATGACCAACGCGAAAGGCGACAACATTCGAAAAGCCGGACCTGCCCGGGCAGTGGAGATTACCGGATTAACAGATGTTCCGCAGGCAGGCGACGAATTCAATGCTGTCAAAGAAGATAAAGTCGCCCGGGAGATCGCAGAAAATCGGAAGCTCAAACAACGTCAGGAAGTACTGGCGAGAAACGCTTCCATTACACTGGAACAACTTTTCAGCCAAATCGAAGAAGGTGAAGTCAAGGAATTGAATCTGATCCTCAAAGCGGACGTACAAGGATCCGTGGGAGCCTTGGAACAGTCGCTGGAAAAATTGCAAAACGAAAATGTAAAAGTAAAGATCCTGCACAGCGGCGTGGGCACGGTAACAGAATCGGATGTGATGCTGGCCAGTACTT
>JAAYDG010000053.1 GCA_012729355.1 Clostridiales bacterium | reverse complement strand
CGTGTGAATATAAGCAAAGGACAGGTAGACGGAACGGTGCCCGCAGTGGAGGGAAAACCGCTGTCGGGTGCAAAATACATTCTGGAAACCTATGGATACAAGGCCGGCAGTATCACGGAGGCACACAGCGAAAATGTTCCTGCAGGCATTGTCATTTCACAGAACCCCGCCAGAGGGACTGTGCTGGCAAACGGCAGCTCCGTCAGTCTGAAGGTCAGTCTGGGGCCCGAATTCGGTGAATTCGATGTGATCGACCTCCGCGGAAAGCCGCTCAGCGAAGCGACGATGATCATCGAAAGCATGGGCTTGACGCTGGGCGCAATCACCTACACGGACAATCCTTCCGTGGAAGAAAATGCCGTCATCTCCCACAGCCCGGGGCCCGGCACGACGGTCACCGAGCCGATCGAGGTGGATCTGGTCGTATCAAGAGCAGGTGCGCCCGTGGATCCGGAGGATCCGCCAGTGAAACCGGAAGAAGACCAGAATTCCGTGGCCATTCCCCTGGACTTCTCGAGGGCAGACAAAGATGAATTTCTGCTGACCGTCAACGTGGCCGACGGCGTATTCGATCCCAGGACACCGATCAATAAAGAACCCCGCAGTAAAGAGGATGGATCCGAGGTCATCAGTGTCAGCGGTGCGGGGCGCAACGGCGTTGTGAAGGTCTGGTTCGACAACGAACTTGTTTATGATTTGACGGTGGATTTTCTCAGCCGGGAAGTGGAATAGATGACAGGCGTCATAGTCAAGGGGATCGGAGGATTTTATTACGTGGAGACCGACGACGGACTCCATGAATGCCGCGCCCGGGGGATCTTCCGGAAGAACAACATCACGCCTGCGGTGGGAGACCGGGTGCGAATCGGTTTTTCTCCGGAAGGACAGGCGACCGTCGACGAGATCCTGCCGCGCACCAACATGTTCAGACGACCGCCGGTGGCCAATGTGGAGACGATGGTGCTGGTGATCGCAGCCAGAGATCCTCTGCCGAACTGCTATCTCACGGATCTTTTTGCCGTAACGGCAGAGCTGGCCGGCGCCGCGGTGATTTTGTGCGTCAACAAGATGGATCTGGCCGGTGAGGATGTTCGCAATGATATGATCGACATGTACGGAGGGGTTTATCCGATACACTTCGTCAGCGGAAAAACCGGGGAAGGGATCGATAGGCTGGAACAAGCGCTTCAGGGCACTCAGGCCGCTCTTGCGGGACCTTCCGGTGTGGGGAAATCCACACTGTTAAACGTCTTGATGGGGGAAGAGAAAAACCCTGCGGGGACGATCAGCGAAAAGACCGCGCGAGGGCGCCATACGACGCGACATACAGAACTTTTTACGGGGAACGGAATGAAACTTTTCGACACCCCGGGATTCACTTCTTATGATCCTGGTGAAATGGAAGAAGACGAACTCTCCCGGTGCTTTCCGGAGATCCGCTCGCTCGAAGGATCCTGCAGATTTCAGGACTGCCGGCACGTATCGGAACCGGACTGCGCGGTCCTGTCAGCGGTGGAGGAGGGGCGGATTGCCCCGAGCCGCTATCGTTCGTACAAAGAGATGCTGAAGATCATCCGGTCTCAGGAGAAATATTAGGAGGAACCCATGGCCATTCTTGCACCGTCTTTACTGTCAGCAGACTTTTCCGATCTCGCCGGCCAAATCCGGACTGTTCAGGCCGGTGGCGCCGGCTATATCCACATGGATGTCATGGACGGCACCTTTGTTCCTAATATTACATTCGGGCCGCCGGTGATCCGCAGCTTGGCGGAGAAGACCGAGCTTCCCCTTGACGTTCACCTGATGATTCAGCGTCCCGAACTGCTGCTGGCTGAATTCGTGACACCCAGGACCGAGTTTATCGTGGTCCATCAGGAGGCCTGTCAACACTTGCATCGCACGATCCAGCAGATCAAGGCGCTGGGTGTGAAAGCCGGTGTGGCCCTGAATCCGGCTACTTCTCTTTCCACGTTGGATTATATTCTGAAAGATCTGGATCTGGTACTCGTCATGTCCGTAAATCCGGGCTTCGGCGGACAGAAGTTCATCCCTGCCACCTGGGACAAACTCAAGAGACTGAACGAAATGAGAAAGGAACGTCATCCGGCACTGTTGATCCAGCTGGACGGAGGCGTCAATCTGGAAAACGCCGTCCGGCTCAAAGAAGCCGGCGTGGATATCCTTGTCGCGGGTGCGGCTGTGTTCGGAGCACCGGATGTGACGCAACGCGTCAAAGATTTTGTCGCGCTCCTTGCAGAGTAAAAAGGCAAAGAAAAAAACCGGGGAGACACTGCCCGGTTTTGCGCGTTTTTGTGCATGAACGCATGCACTGTGGGGACGGGTGAGATTATTCTGCCTTCGCTTTGTTGAATGCAATTGCCATTCTGGAAATTTTCCTGGAAGCTGTGTTCTTATGGATCGTTCCCTTGGCAGCGGCTTGCTTCAGCCGTTTGTCTGCCATTGCAAGCTTTTCAGCCGCAACGTCGAAATTGCCTTCCGCCAGCGCTTTGTCGAAATTCTTGACAACGGCTTTCAGATGATTCTTGATTCGTCTGTTCGCTGCGGTCTTTTTCGTAATGACGCTGATTCTTTTCTTGGCAGATTTGATATTTGCCATACCTATTCACCCCACTTTCATAAAATATCGCAAGTTGAAGTATATTATACCCCAAGCTCGATTGCAAGCACTAATTTCTCCTTGTGAGACAAACATCGATACCATATAATACAGTGAGACAGAATCAATTGGAGGACTCATGAAAGACGATCAAACCTATATCAGGAATTTTTGCATCATTGCCCACATTGACCACGGGAAATCCACGCTGGCGGATCGCTTGCTGGAACGAACCGGTTCCGTGGCACAGCGGGATATGCGGGAACAGTTTTTGGATAATATGGATCTGGAACGGGAGCGGGGGATCACGATCAAGCTCCAGGCGACCCGGTTGCTCTACCATGCCCGGGACGGCCACGAATATGTGTTTAACCTCATCGATACGCCCGGACATGTGGATTTTACCTACGAAGTATCCCGAAGCCTGGCTGCCTGCGAGGGAGCCGTCCTTGTCGTGGACGCCACGCAGGGGGTGGAGGCGCAGACGCTGGCCAATGTTTACCTTGCACTGGAAGAGAATCTCGAGATCGTTCCTGTCATCAACAAGATCGACCTGGCATCTGCCAGACCGGAGGAAGTCAAACAAGAGATTGAGGATGTCATCGGCATCCAGGCGGATCATGCACCGCTGATCTCCGCCAAAGAAGGGGTGAACATCGAGGATGTTCTGGAAGAGATCGTCGCAAAGGTACCGGCGCCGAAGGGGGATCCGAAAGGAAAGCTCAAAGCACTGATTTTCGATTCTTATTACGATAACTATAAAGGAGTGGTCATTTACACAAGGATTTTCGACGGCTCGGTCCGGGTCGGCGACATGATCCGCCTGATGAACACCAAGAAAGTGTACGAAGTGACTGAAGTGGGCGTCATATCGCCGGTCCAGACTCCTGTCGGCAGTTTGTCCGCAGGTGCTGTGGGATATCTCTGCGCAAGCATCAAACAGGTATCCGACGCCCGTGTGGGAGACACGATCACGCTGGATCGCAATCCGGCGCCTCAAGCGTTGCACGGCTATAAAAAAGTGCAGCCTATGGTGTACTGCGGCATCTATCCCGCCGAGGGCGAAAAATACGAAAACGTAAGAGATTGCCTGGAAAAACTCCAGGTAAACGATGCGGCACTCCTGTTTGAACCGGAAACTTCCACCGCGTTGGGCTTCGGCTTCCGATGCGGATTTTTGGGACTGCTGCACATGGAGATCATCGTGGAACGGCTGGAGCGGGAGTTCGACCTGGGCATCATTACCACTTCGCCCAGCGTTATTTATCGGGTAGTTATGAACGACGGAGCCGTCCTGATGATCCAGAATCCGTCGAATCTTCCGGCGGCCACCACATACAGCCACATCGAGGAACCCATGGTCAAGGCAAGCATTATGCTGCCCAAGGAGTACGTGGGCACCATTATGGAGCTGTGTCAGGATCGGAGAGGCGTGATGGAGCACATGGAGTACCTGACGGAGACCCGGGTCGCCCTCCACTATCAATTGCCTCTGAATGAAGTAATCTATGATTTTTTCGATGCGTTGAAATCCAAGACCCGGGGATACGGCTCTCTGGACTATGAGTTTTCCCACTATCAAAAGTCCCAGCTGGTCAAGATGGATATCCTTCTGAACCGGGAGATCGTCGATGCGCTGTCCATGATCGTTCACGAGTCCAAAGCCTATCAGCGGGGGAGATTCGTCTGCGAGAAGCTCAAGGACGTGATTCCCATGCATCAGTTCGAAGTGCCGATCCAGGCTTCCATCGGACAGAAAGTGATCGCCAGAGAGACGGTGCGGGCGTACCGGAAGGACGTCTTGGCCAAATGCTATGGCGGTGATATTTCCAGAAAGAAGAAGCTGCTGGAAAAGCAGAAGGAGGGCAAGAAGCGCATGCGTCAATTCGGAAGCGTGGAAGTGCCGCAAGAAGCTTTTACAGCAGTACTGAAATACGATGATTCCAAGTGAAAAGAACCGTGTGGAGGGTAAAAACGGCTGCTCGCGCAAGCCGCTGGGAATCTATGTGCACATCCCGTTTTGCCGGCAGAAATGTCGATATTGCGACTTTGTTTCATTTGCGAAAGGATCCGGGGATCCGGATTTCCGGCAGCGCTACATCGCTGCACTGAAACGGGAATTGGCCCAGCAGGCCGTTCTGCTGAAGGACCGATATCAAGTGGACACGATTTATTTCGGCGGCGGCACGCCCACGATGCTGGATGTGGGGCAGATCAACGATGTGGTCGAAGAGATTTTCAGGCTGTTTTCCGTCGTGGGCCGGGATCGGCTGGAAATGACCATCGAGGCCAATCCCGAAAGCGTCGATGCGCTTCAGTGCCGCCGCATGGAGGCAGGGGGCTTCAATCGGGTCAGCCTCGGCGTGCAGAGCCTCGATGATGCACTTTTGCGTCGCCTGGGCCGCGTGCACGACGCCCGTACGTCAGAGGAAAGCTTCAAACGAATTCAGGGCTGTGTGACGGATAACATCAACGTGGATCTGATGTTCGGTCTTCCGGGGCAAACTGCCGGGATCTGGCGGGACACCCTGGTCCGGGTGGCTTCATGGGAACCAGCCCATGTATCCTTTTACAGTTTGCAGTTGGAAGAAGGGACCTCGTTTTATTCGGATTACAAGGCGGGAAAAATAGATCTTCCCCCCTGGGACGTCAATCGGCAGATGTATCGTTCCGCCGTAAAACATTTGGGTGAAAGCGGATATGAACACTACGAAGTGTCCTCCACAGCGCTCCCGGGCCGTTTCTGCAGGCACAACTTGAAGTATTGGACGATGGGGGAATATCTGGGAGTCGGTCTGGCAGCCCACTCCTATCTGGAGAATGTCCGCAGCGAAAACACTGCAGACCTGGACGCATATACAGCAGGGGAATTTTCCGACAAGAGTTCCGCGGAAAGCGTCGAAGAACAAATAGGCGATTATTTATTCACAACGCTTCGGAAGATCTACGGGTTTGAATATGCGGATTTCAAGACTCGATTCGAAACGGATTTCCTGTCGGAATTCGGGACGACGACGGAAGCGCTCATCCGCGAAGGACTTCTGATCAGCGACGGGAGATCCCTCCGCTTTACAAATCGGGGGCTGGACCGAACCAATCTCGTGCTGAGCAGATTATTGAATCGTGAAGGAGGATCCCATGGGAAATGAAAAAAAATACGTGATGTCCCTGGATCAGGGGACTACCAGCAGTCGGTGCATTCTGTTCGATCGTTCCGGCAAACAGGTTTCCATGGCGCAAAAGGAGTTTGCCCAATCCTATCCGAAGCCCGGATGGGTCGAACACGACGCGATGGAGATCTGGTCCTCCCAAATCGGCGTTGCCCAGGAGGCGATACATAAAATCAAGGCCGAGGCGGAAGATATCGCTGCCATAGGCATTACGAATCAGAGAGAAACGACGCTGGTATGGGATCGAAACACCGGACTGCCGGTGTACCCGGCCATCGTGTGGCAATGCCGACGGACGGCAGGGTTTTGCGATGAAATGACAACGCGAGGCGTGTCCGGTTTGATTCGGGAAAAAACCGGCCTTCCTTTGGATGCTTATTTTTCCGCAACGAAGATCCGTTGGATTTTGGATCACGTTCCGGGCGGACGGGAAAAAGCCGAAAGGGGGGAGTGGCTGTTTGGAACGGTGGATACATGGCTCCTTTGGAATCTGACGGGGGGAAGTGTCCATGCGACGGACTATTCCAATGCGTCCCGCACCATGTTGTTCAACATCCATACGCTGGAATGGGATCCGGAGCTTCTGGATCTGTTCGGGATCCCTTCTGCGATGCTTCCCGACGTACGGCCTTCTTCAGGTTCTTTCGGAGAGACGCGATCCGACCTGTTCGGCGGTGCGATTCCCATCGGCGGAGTCGCCGGAGATCAGCAGGCTGCGCTGTTTGGCCAGACATGTTTTCAAAAAGGGGAAGCGAAGAATACCTACGGAACCGGCTGTTTTCTGCTGATGAATACCGGGCGTGAGCCTGTTGCGTCTCACAACGGATTGCTGACCACGATCGCATGGGGACTTGACGGCGCAGTGACGTACGCTCTGGAAGGGTCTATATTCATTGCCGGCGCAGCCATTCAGTGGCTTCGGGATGAAATGGGTCTCATTCGGGATGCCGCTCAGTCGGAACGCTGTGCACGGGAAGTGCCGGATACAAACGGTGTGTACTTTGTCCCTGCTTTTGTGGGTCTGGGCGCGCCATACTGGGATCCTTACGCCAGAGGGACCATCGTGGGGCTGACACGGGGCGTCAACAGAAATCATCTGATCCGTGCCACTCTGGAAGCGATTGCCTATCAAACGTATGATGTGCTTTTGGCCATGGAGGAAGATTCCGGCGTACGACTCCGATCTCTGCGCGTAGACGGCGGGGCCTGTGCCAACGATTTTCTGATGCAATTCCAGTCCGACCTGATACAGACCGAAGTGGAACGGCCGGTATGCATCGAGACGACAGCACTGGGTGCCGCATACCTGGCGGGCTTGGCAGAAGGATTCTGGAGAGATTTGGCGGACATCAAAGAGAACTGGGAAATATCGGGCAGTTTTATTCCCGCCGTGACCGATCAAAAAAGTTCGGAACTTTTGGACGGTTGGCACAGAGCTGTTCGTTGCGCAATGGGTCGAGGGAGGACATAATGGAACAGTATTTGAATCAAATCAAAGCACACCCCGCTTTTGAAGGCATCACTCAGGATGAAGATATCCTGTGGCTGCGAAAATGCATGGATGCCGTCGTTGAATCGTTTCCCAAGGGAGAAACGGTTTTTCGGGAAGGAGAAGAGCGGATGTTTGCCGGCATCGTACTCGAGGGCACGGCATTGACCGTATCCACCGATGGGACGCTGGAGAAAATCGGGCCCGGCGGATACCTGTTCGACCAAATGCCTGCCGGCCGTTCGTTTTATGCACCCTATACGGTTTTGGCCGACTCCGATCTCACGATTTTCTCCATGCGTGTTCTGCGGTTGGCCAAGTTGTGCAGTTTCCGTTGTGTATTCCACGCCAGACTCTTGGAGAACATGCAGAAATATTTTGCATAAGGCTATTGACAACCCCCCTGACGGGGGGTATATTAATGGTAATGTTAGCACTCACTTATATAGAGTGCTAACAACATCAGAGGAGACTGACCGGAACAGAAATGAGAGGGCCCCATGGAACTCAGTGAACGAAAACTGCAAATCCTTCAAGCGATCGTGGCGGACTTCATCTATTCCGCCGAACCGGTAGGTAGCCGGACGCTGTCAAGGAAATACGACATGGGTATCAGTCCGGCAACGATTCGGAACGAGATGTCCGATCTGGAAGAAATGGGCTATCTGAGCCATCCGCATACATCGGCCGGGCGCGTCCCTTCCGATAAGGCTTATCGTCTGTACGTCAATCAGATGATGAACGATTATGAGGTTTCGGCAGAAGAAAAAGCGATCATCACCGAAAAACTCACAAAAAACGTACGGGAGTTGGAGCGCACAGTGCATTATGCGGCCACGCTGCTGTCGGAATTGACGAATTTGGCTTCTTTTGCGATCACCCCGAACCGTGTGGACAATACGCTCAAATATGTGAATTTTCTTCCCGTGGACGAGCGGACGGTCGTCCTAATGATCATCGGACAAGACGGTAAGGTCAGCAGCACCAACATCCGGCTGGAGCATCCCTATACGGCTGAAAACCTGGAACTGATGTCCAAAGTCATGACACATAACTTCAAAGGCAAAACCATCAACGACATCCTGACGGTAGACATCGTAAAAGCATTCGAAAATGATATGTTCGCGCTGCACGACTTTGCCCAGCGCATTGCGCCGGATTTTCTGGATACCTTGGAACGCTTGCTGTCGGTGGACCTGTATATGGAGGGATTGACGAATATCTTTTCCATACCGGAATACAACGATATCGATAAAGCGCGATGTTTTATCGAAATGGTTCAACAAAAGCAGCAGTTTACCGAAGTACTTATTAACCGGGATAATGGGCTGATCATTACCATCGGCAGCGAAAATGCGAAAGAGTATATGAAAGATTGCAGTCTGATCACTGCGGATTATCGAATCGACGGCAGATTGGTGGGGAAACTCGGTGTGATCGGCCCCACGCGAATGAAGTACGGAGAGATCACTTCTGTCATCAAGTACATGACGGACAATATCAGTCAGACATTTCAGCTAAAGGGAGAAGAAAAGGATGAGTGAAGAAAAACGCAAAAAAAAGAAGACTGAGCCGGAAACGGACATGCCTGAACAGCTCCGGGGAGAAGAAGTCGAGGGCAAGGAGCAGTCTGAGCAGGAAGAAGATCTACAGACTCGGTATCTGCGACTGGCAGCCGATTTCCAAAACTTCAGGCGAAGGTCCGAAAAAGAACGAAACGACGTCTATGCATACGCCAACGAAAAGATCGTATTGGAGTTGCTTGATGTGATAGATAATTTTGAGCGCGCCATGGATCATTCCTGGGAAGCCGGCGAAGCCCGGCTGATGGAAGGGATGGCCATGATTCTGAAACAGCTTCTCGACGTAATGGAGAAGAATCATGTCGAAGTCATCGATGCTTTGGGGAAACCATTCGATCCCGTCTATCACCATGCGGTGATGACGGAGCCCAGCGAATCCTGCGAAGGCGGGTCGGTAACAAAGATTATGAAAAAGGGGTATATGCTCAACAAGAAAGTCATTCGCCCCGCAATGGTAGTCGTGGCGGCAGATCGCGCAGAATAAGTAAAAGGCAGAATAATTGGAGGTATAAAAAATGGGTAAAGTAATCGGAATAGACTTGGGAACCACGAACAGCTGTGTGGCTGTGTTGGAAGGCGGAGAGCCGACTGTCATCACAAACGCAGAAGGGAACAGAACGACACCTTCCGTGGTCGGATTCACCAAAGGCGGTGAGCGGCTCGTGGGCGAAACAGCCAAACGTCAAGCCATCACCAATCCGGACCGGACGATCTCTTCCATCAAACGGCACATGGGCTCGAGTCACAAGAGCACCATCGACGGAAAAGAATACACGCCTCAGGATATATCAGCGATGATCCTGACGAAGCTGAAGACCGATGCGGAAAGCTATCTGGGCGAAAAAATAACGGAAGTGGTCATCACTGTGCCGGCATACTTTTCGGACAGCCAGAAGCAGGCCACGAAAGATGCGGGACAGATCGCGGGACTGGATGTAAAGAGAATCATCAACGAACCGACTGCGGCAGCGCTGGCCTACGGATTGGATAAAGATACATCACATCACAAGATCCTCGTATACGATCTGGGCGGCGGTACGTTCGACGTATCGATCCTGGAATTGGGAGACGGCGTGTTCGAAGTACTGTCGACCAACGGAGACACCAAACTCGGCGGAGACGATTTTGACAACGTGCTGATGAACTTCATGGCAGACCAGTTTGCCAAGGAGAACGGTGTGGATCTTCGAAAGGACAAGATGGCGCTGCAACGGCTGAAAGAAGCTGCGGAGAAAGCGAAGAAAGAACTGTCTTCTTCCCAGACGACCAACATCAATCTGCCGTTCATTACGGTCAATGCCGACGGCCCGCTGCATCTGAGCATGGATATGACCCGGGCAAAATTCGATCAGTTGACGGGAGATCTGGTCAAGCGCACGATCGAACCTATGAAAAAAGCCATGGCAGATGCCGGTGTGACCACAGCGGACATCGACAAAGTGATCCTGGTCGGCGGATCCACCCGGATCCCCGCCGTGCAGGAAGCCGTCAAGAGCATTACAGGGAAGGAACCGTTCAAGGGGATCAATCCCGATGAATGCGTTGCCATCGGTGCCGCGATCCAGGCAGGCGTACTGACCGGAGAAGTTAAAGATGTGCTGCTCTTGGATGTGACTCCTTTGTCCCTGTCGATCGAGACGCTGGGCGGTGTGGCCACCAGGCTGATCGAGCGCAATACGACGATTCCTACAAAGAAGAGCCAGATCTTTTCCACGGCGGCCGACAATCAGAGTGCAGTGGACATCCATGTCATGCAGGGCGAGCGTCAGATGGCCTCTGACAATATCACGCTGGGGCGTTTCCAGCTGACCGGCATTCCGGCAGCACCCCGGGGCGTGCCTCAGATCGAAGTGACTTTCGACATCGATGCGAACGGTATCGTAAATGTCAGTGCAAAGGATCTGGGCACCGGAAAGCAGCAGAGCATAACCATCACGTCCTCCTCGAAATTGTCGGAAGACGAGATCAAGCAAAAAGTCAAGGAAGCGGAAGAGTTTGCGGAAGCGGACAAGCGGAAGAAAGAAGAGATCGAAACCCGTAACCAGGCTGAGACGCTGATATACGAAACCGAGAAGAATCTGAAACAGCTGGAAGGAAAGTTGTCCCAGGAGGAAGTGGACAAAATCACCGCTGCGAAGGAAGAACTGGCAAAGGTCCTGGAAAACGGCACACTGGAAGATATCAAGGCCAGGATCGAGACGCTGACCAACGAGTTCCACGTGATGTCCACGAAGCTCTATGAACAGGCACAGGCAGCCGCCGGCGGCGAAGAATCCGCCCAGGAAGACTTTACTCAGGCGCAGGAAGACTCTTCCGACAATGTGGTGGACGCCGATTTCGAAGTCGTCGATGACGAGAAGAAAGACGAATAATACCCAACGGAAACAGGGCGGCCCGAAACGGGCCGCCCATTGGAGATATCTATGGCAGACAAAAGAGATTACTACGAAGTATTAGGACTGAAAAAAGGGGCGACGGAAGATCAGATCAAATCGGCGTTCCGCAAGATGGCCATGAAATATCACCCGGATAAAAACCCGGGTGACAAGGAAGCCGAAGACAAGTTCAAGGAGATCAACGAAGCGTATTCGATCCTGTCCGATCCCGATCAGAAAAACAAGTACGATCGATTCGGCCATGCCGGTGTCGACCCCAATGCAGGCTTCGGCGGCGGCGGCTTCGGCGGCTTCGAAGGCGGCTTCGGTGGTTTCGAGGACTTGTTCAACATGTTCGGAGGCGGTTTCGGCGGCGGGTATTCCACTGCACGGAGAAACGGTCCCAGACGCGGTGGCGATATCCAGAAGCACATGACGATTTCCTTCGAGGAAGCAGCGTTCGGGACGAAAAAGGAGATCCGCCTTACGAAGGACGTTTCCTGTTCCGAGTGCAAGGGAACCGGTGCCGAAAAGGGAACCGCAAAGACATCCTGCCCCACCTGCGGAGGTTCCGGACAGGTTCGAACGGTCCAGAGCACGCCGCTGGGTCAATTTCAAAGCGTACGTCCTTGCGAGCGATGCGGAGGGACCGGTGAGGTCATCGACAAACCCTGCCCCAAGTGCAACGGGTCGGGGAAAATAAGAAAAACGGTCACGCTGTCTGTGGATATTCCGCCGGGCGTGGACAACGAATCCGTGATCCCGCTCAGAGGGCAGGGACAGCCGGGGAGCAACGGAGGGCCCGCCGGAGATCTGTATATCGTTCTTTCGGTCTCGCCGCACAAATTATTCAAGAGAAAGGGAGATGATTTGTGGTTGGAAATCCCGATCACATTTACGCAGGCAGCGTTGGGGGACAGCATTACGGTGCCCACCCTTTCAGAGAAGATCTCATACAAAGTGCCGGCAGGGACACAGACCGGGACCGTATTTCGAATCAAAGGCAAAGGGATCAAAAACGTACGTTCCGGGAAGCCGGGCGATCTGTTTGTCCAGGCAAATCTGGAAGTCCCCACGAAGCTTACCGCAGAACAGAAAGAACTCATCAAAGAATTCGGAGAGTCTAAAAGCCTGGAAGGATACAACAAGAAGAAGGGCTTTATGGACAGCGTCAAGGAAATCTTCAAGTAGGAGGCGCCGTGAAATATCAGGAAGTCACGATCCATGCGAACGTGGAGTCCTTGGATTCGTTGATCCTGTTTTTGCAGGAACGTGGCATCACCGGTCTGGTCATCAGCGATCCCCGGGAATGGACGGAGCTGATGGAAGGGAAAGAGCCCTATCACTGGGATTATATCGACGAGTCGGTGGTACAAACGCTCATGACCGATCCGTCGATTACGTTTTACGCAGATCCGAAAACCGATCTTTCGTCTCTTTTGGAAGAACTGTCCCGGTTCAACGTTTCCATTCGGATCGTCGATGATCAAGAATGGCTGCACCGCTGGAAAGACTACTTTGAGCCGGTGCTGATCACGGACCGGTTTGTAGTGAAACCCGCTTGGAGTTCCTATACGCCCAAACCGGGAGAACAGGTGATCGACATGGATCCCGGCATGGCATTCGGCACGGGTACCCATGCAACAACGCAACTCTGTCTGAGACTGCTTCAAAAATATATGAAGAAGGGCGATCGCGTGCTCGATGTGGGAACCGGAACCGGAATTCTCGCCATTGCAGCCGCTATGCTGGGAGGCAGGGACGTCCTTGCAGCCGATCTCGATCCTCAGGCATTGGCGACTGCCCGGGAAAACATCCGCAAAAACAACGTGGACCATGTGGTGCATACGGTTTTAGCCGATTTGACGGAAGGGATCGACTTCCGGTCCGACGTGATCGTTGCCAATCTGATGGCCGATCTGGTGATTCGATTGACAGGCAGCATCAAAGAGCAATTGACGGAGCGCGGCCTATACATATCCGGAGGGATCCTTCTGGAGCAAGAAGCACCGGTACGATCGGCGCTGGAGGCCTCCGGGTTTCATGTGTTGGAAATGTTTCGGGAAGAAGAATGGTGTGCCATCGCCGCCCAACGCATGTAAATCGATACAAAATAAAAAGACCCGGGTGGCTTCTTCAGGGAGCCATCCGGGTCTTTGGACCTCTACAGCATTGTCTTTAGATCGGGACTGATGTTCAGCTTCGCCCCGGTCGCTTCTTGGATCTGTTCCAGCGTATATTCGGGGTTGTATTCTGTGAGAAGCAACCCTTCCGGCGTCACTACCATAACACCCATTTCGGTGACGATCTCGTCCACAACTTTAACGGCCGTGTAAGGGAGCGTACATTCGTCGAGGATCTTATGATTCCCTTTTTGCGTATGCTGCATGGCGATAATCACTTTTTTTGCACCGACGACCAGATCCATGGATCCGCCCATGCCGGGCACCATTTTACCGGGAATGATCCAGCTGGCCAAATTTCCATGACGATCAACCTGGAGCGCCCCCAGTACGGTGACATCCACATGTCTGCCCCGGATGATTCCGAAGGAAGTTGCGCTGTCGAAGTACATGGCACCGGGATTGGCCGTGACATATCCTGCTCCGGCATTCATGATGTCGAGGTCTTCGCAACCTTCTTCCGCGGCAGGACCCATTCCCATGATCCCGTTCTCCGACTGGAAGATGATTTCGACATCCTCCGGCAAGTAATTGACCACCATTGTGGGAAGTCCAATGCCAAGATTGACTACATTACCGTCTTTCAATTCTTTTGCAACGCGCTGTGCAATGATTGCTTTTGCGTCCGACATTACTGCTCACCTCCTACGATAGTGTCCACGAAGATTCCCGATGTATGAATCGTGTTAGGATCCAGTTCCCCGACCTCGACGACTTTGCAAGTACCCACGATGACGTGCTCGGCAGCTCCCGCCATCAATGGATTGAAATTCTGCGTTGTTCCATTGTAGATCGTGTTTCCGAATTTGTCCGTTACCGTGCCTCGTATGAAAGCAAAATCAGCGTGCAAGGGGAGTTCCAGCAAATATTCATTTCCTTCTATTTCGAGGAGCTGTTTCCCCTCCGCAACAATCGTCCCGACGCCGGTGGGGGTAAGAATCCCGCCCAATCCTGTGGAAGCGGCTCGTATACGCTCGGCCAGCGTCCCCTGAGGGATCAGTATGCATTCCAGTTTGTCTTCTTCTACCTCTGTATTCATCCGCTGGGCTACTTCGGGATTCAAGCCTACGTGAGAAGCAATCAGTGTTTTGATCTGCCCGTTGGAAAGAAGTTTTCCGACGCCCTTTCCGGGAAGCCCGGCATCGTTGCAGATGATTGTCAGATTTTTTACATTTTTGCGCACCAGGGCGTCGATCAGAATTTCAGGTGTTCCGCAGACCATGAATCCGCCCACCATGATGGTGGCGCCGTCCTGGATGACCGAAACGGCTTCGTCTGCAGTTTTGATTTTGTTCTTCATAAATATCCACATCCTTTGCTTGCGTTACAGTAATAGAAAATCTATCCAAGGTCTATTTGTTGTAATCGAAAAAGCCGACACCGGTCTTTCTTCCGAGCTTGTTTCCTCTGACCATTTTCTTCAGCAAAGGATGGGGTCTGTATTTGGGATCGCCGAATTCCGCATAGAGCGTTTCCATGATCGCCAGACAAACATCCAAGCCCACCAGATCACCCAGAGCCAGAGGGCCCATGGGATGATTGGCGCCCAGTTTCATGGCTTCGTCGATATCTTCGGCTTTTGCAACGCCGTCCGCCAGGATTCCTGCCGCCTCGTTGATCATGGGGATCAGCAGACGATTGACGACAAACCCGGGAGATTCTTCTACTTGAACTGCGGTTTTCCCCAGCGTCTGCGTGAGCGCGACGATCGTCTGTTTCGTCTCTTCCGAAGTGGCAAGCCCCAGGATGATCTCTACCAGTTTCATCATCGGAACCGGGTTGAAGAAATGCATGCCGATGATTTTATCGGGTCTGTTTGTTGCGGTGGCGATCTCCGTGATCGACAGAGACGAAGTATTCGTAGCGATGATCGTTTCGGACTTGCAGAGCGCGTCCAATTCGGCGAAGAGTGCTTTTTTGGCGTCCATGTCTTCTGTCGCAGCTTCGATGACCAGATCCGCGTCTTTGATGATTTCTATATCAGTAGAACCCTTGATCCGGCTCATGATATCCGCTTTGTCTTCCGTTGTCAGTTTTTCCTTGGCGATCAGCCTGTCCAGATTTTTTTCTACGGTCGCGATCCCTTTGTCGACAGAAGTTTGTCTTCTTGCTCTCATGACGACCTCAAAACCATTTTGCGCCAACACCTGGATAATACCGGCGCCCATGGTTCCGGTGCCTAAAACACCTATTTTCTTCATCGTACTCCTCCTTGCGTTTACTGCGCGGTCGCTTCTGATTGTCGACCATGGCTGTAATGATTGCTATATACAATATTATACACCATTTCTTACTTCCCTGTAAACTCAGGTTTTCTTTTCTCCAGGAAAGCAGTCATACCTTCCTTCTGGTCTGAAGTCGCAAAGCATTTCCCAAACAGCACGGCTTCAACCTGGATCGCCTGGTCCATATCGGAGATTTCCAAGCCTTCCCGTATGGCTTTTTTTGCATAAGAGACGGCCAATGGCGCATTGGCACCGATTTTCTTTGCCAGGGAGAGGGCTTCGTTCAATACGGCATCCTGTGAGACGACTTTGTTGACCAGGCCGATCGCTTCCGCTGTTTCCGCAGAGATGACGGCGCCTGTCACGATCAGTTCCATCGCTTTCCCTTTTCCCACAAGGCGAGGAAGACGCTGGGTCCCGGAATAGCCCGGGATGATGCCCAGACCCACTTCCGGCTGCCCGAATTTTGCCTTTTCTCCCGCGATCCGGATATCACAGGCCATCGCCAATTCGCAACCGCCGCCCAGCGCATAGCCGTTCACCGCAGCGATCACGACCTTATCCATGATTTCTATTCTGCGGAATACCTGCTGCCCCAATCGTCCAAACGCATATCCGGCGTTCTCGTCGAGGGTCTGCATCTCTGCGATATCGGCGCCAGCGACAAAAGCTTTCCCTTCTCCGGTGATGATGACTGCCTTTACGTCCGGATCATTTTCTGCTTGTTCCACGGCTGCGTCGAGTTCCTTGAGAACCTGCTCGTTCAAAGAATTCATCGCTTCGGGCCGGTCGATCCGAATAATGCCTACGCCGTCGGTCTTTTCCATTCTTACCATGTGTATTGCCCCCTTTTGGGTTTTTTATTTAACTTCATATTTGACGATATCAGTGTGCTGTACGTATTTTTCCTTGATATCTCCGATCCTTTTGTAGTGAGGCTGAAGGCAGTGTTTGTCCAGCGCCTCCTGACTTTCCCATTGTTCGAGGAGCATCACCTCGTCTTCCTGTTCCGCAGAATAATAGAAATCGTAGTATCCGTTTCCGTCCTCGGCTTCCGAGTCTTTTGCGATACCTGCGCCGAGTACGCTCTGTACAAATTCCTCCGCTTTGCCCGGATGAGTGCGGAAAGTCACATGCAGTATGATCATGGCTTCTCCTTTTCTTATCGTTGCGATTTTCGATTGGATTTGATAAAATAATACAGCAACGTGCGCGGGAGCGTCAAGCGCATTGCGGGAAACGGCGTCCCGGCCGAAAGGAGACAGTGAATGAGATACGGTTGCTACATGGATTCCCCGGTGGGAAAACTTCAGTTGGTGGAGAAAGACGGAGCTTTGACCCATGTCCTTTTCTGCTCCGGGCGGGCTTGCGAATCATCTGGAGAAAAAAGGGGTGAAGTGCCGGCCAAAGTCGGGGGTAAGCCGGTCTATTTTGAGGAAAAGGAAACGCCGCTGCTTCAAAAGACACAAAAGGAGTTGAAAGAGTATTTTGCGGGAAAGCGCCGCACGTTCGACATTCCGTTGGCTCCGGAAGGAACGCCGTTTCAGCTGAAAGCCTGGGAAGGCCTTCGGACGATCCCTTACGGTGAGACGCGTACGTATAAACAAATGGCTGAATATGCCGGGTGCCCGAAGGGATATCGGGCCATCGGTCTGGCTAACAACAGAAATCCCATCAGTTTGATCATCCCGTGTCATCGGGTGATCGGATCCGACGGGACGCTGGTGGGATTCGGCGGCGGTCTGGATAAAAAGGAACTGCTTTTGAATCTTGAAAAAGACATTCTGCAAAAGGAACGGAACGAATGACTAAGACAGTCGCCTTCTACACGCTCGGGTGCAAAGTCAATCAGTATGAATCTCGACATCTGGAAGAGCAGTTTCGTGCAGGCGGCTACACCGTGGTGGACCCGTCGGAACCGGCGTTGGTCTATGTGGTGAACACTTGCACCGTCACGCGGTTGGCGGATCGAAAATCCCGACAGTTCATGCGCCGGGCAAAACGGCAGAATCCCGATTCCATCGTTGTGATGATGGGGTGTTATCCTCAGACCAATCCGGACGAAACGGCTCAGATCCCCGAAGCGGACATTATATTGGACAACGAGGAAAAAAAGTTGGCCTTTCATCGTGTGGAAGCTTATGTAAAGCAAGATGTGTCTCAACGGTGTTCCCCCGGCATGTCTCCGGCCCGAAAAGAATCCCCGGCTGCGTCGCCGCCCGACACGCCTACGCGGGCGCTGTTGAAAATCCAGGACGGTTGCGACCGATTCTGTTCGTACTGCGTCATTCCCTATGCCAGAGGACCGGTCCGTTCCAGGCCTATGGAGGAGATCCTCCGGGAAGCGGAAACCTTGATCCGCACTGGCTATCGGGAGCTGGTCCTGACCGGGATCAATACTGCGTTATACGGTGCGGATCTTCAGGAATCCAATCACGGCGTGGCTTCTGTCATCGACGAACTGTGCCGTCTGCCGGGCGATTTCCGCATCCGCCTGGGATCGTTGGAACCCACGGTGGTGGATGCTGCGTACGTAGAGAAGCTTCTGGTCTATGACAAGCTCTGCCATCATTTGCATTTGTCCGTACAGAGCGGAAGCGACAGGATCCTGAAGGAGATGAATCGCCATTACACGGTAGCAGACTACCTGAGGATCGTCCGTGTCGTTCGCGACGCAGATCCTTCCTACGGGCTAACCACGGACATCATAACGGGATTTCCCGGGGAGACGGAGAAAGAGTTTCAGGAGAGCCTGAATCTCATTCGCCGGGTGGGGTACCTGAAGGTCCACGGTTTTCCCTATTCAAAGCGTCCGCATACATCGGCCGGCAAAAAGGAGGGAGCCCTGTCGTCTTCGGTGAAAAAGGAGCGGAATCGACAGTTGATCAAAGTTGCTGATGCTGTCGCTCTAACATTTCTGAAATCTCTCCAAGGACAAACATTGAGAGTATTGCCGGAAGAAGTCGTGACGGACAAGGCCGGCAGATGCTGTTGGAAGGGACATGCAGACAATTTCGTGACAGTCTACGGGGAATGTTCTTCGGCCGAACTTCCTGCAGAAGGATTTGTGGAAGTGACTGTGGGAGAACCGTACAGTGACGGCGTAAAAGCCGGAAAGGAGCTGCAAGATGACAGAATGCATATTTTGTAAAATTATAAATGGAGAGATCCCATCCCAAAAGGCGTATGAAGATGAATGGATCTATGCATTTTACGATCTGGAACCCCAGGCGCCGGTCCACGTTCTGATCGTTCCGAAGAAACATCTGGATTCTCTGGACGACACTTCTCCCGGCGACGCTGCTCTCCTGGGCCACATCATGCTGAAAGTGAAGGATATCGCAAGAGAATTAGGTCTGGAGAACGGATATCGGCTCGTGGCAAACACAGGGGAAGACGGGATGCAATCCGTGAAACACCTGCACTTTCATCTTCTCGGAAAGCGGCTGATGCTCTGGCCGCCGGGGTGATTCGCACAGAAAAAGAACTTGCAAACCCTATCATAAGTATGTATAATACCATTTGTTACAGACGAATTCCCCGCCAGGCGGGAGAATCTTCAAAGAAGTGAGGAGGTGAAACGAAGTAATGGCACAAGTTGTAGTCAGAGAAAACGAAAGCTTGGAAAGTGCTCTTAAAAGATTTAAGCGCTCTTGTGCTAGAGATGGCGTCATGTCCGAACTCAGAAAAAGAGAACACTACGAAAAGCCCAGTGTAAAGCGGAAGAAAAAGTCAGAAGCAGCACGCAAGAAAGCAAACAAAAAATTCTAAGAATGAAAGGACGGCACAGCCGTCCTTTTTAGTGATCTTCATCCGGTTCTGTGGGTTGATCCCCTGCCAGGCCATGCTTTTTCAGCTTGTAATAGAATCCTTGCTTGGAAAGACGCAGCAGCCGGGCGGCTTCCGCATAGGTGTGACTCCTGGCGATGGCGTCGATCAGAATGTCCCGTTCGATTCCTTCCAATATCTCTTTCAAGGATTTGCCTTTGCCCAAAGGGTAGGTGATCGTATTGTTTTCCACGCGGTTCCACAGATAATCCGGAAGGTCTTCTTTCAGGATGTAATTCCCGGAGGTCAGGTTGAACCCGCTTTCGATGATGCTCTTGAGTTCCCGAACGTTGCCCGGCCAGTGATAGGTACGGAACAACTGGCTTACTTCGTCCTCGACCCCCGGATATTCGTCCCCATTTTTTTGTTGTACATTCTTATAAAGTATTCTGTCAGTTCCTCGATATCTTCTCGCCGTTCCCTGAGCGGTGGGATGCGCAGTTGCACGGAACCGATGCGGTAAAACAGATCCTCCCGAAGCACTTTGTCTTCCACACATTGGATCGGAGATTTGTTGGCGGCCGACAGGATTCGGACATCCACGTCGATGGGGCCGTCTGCGCCGACCCTGGTGATGCGTTTTTCTTCAATGGCCTTCAGGATCTTTGCCTGCAAATTCAGATCCATGGCGTTGATTTCATCCAAAAACAATGTTCCGCCGTCCGCCACTTCGAACAGACCCTTTCGATTTTCCGCG
>JAAYDG010000006.1 GCA_012729355.1 Clostridiales bacterium | reverse complement strand
CCGCCCTGCCTGCATCCATCGAATCGCTTTCCGGCGGGACAAAAATCCCTCCAAAGCGCCGGTATTCAGCTGCACCAGCAGACCCTCCGCAATGAGCGCATCCAATGCTTCCTCGTCTCCGACTGCCCCGTAATAGCGGTCGATGTGGGCAATCAAAGGCCGTATCTTTCGCTGATAGATCAAGCTCTCCAGACAGTCGAACACGCGATGATCCCAAGGGTCCATAGGCGTTTCCACCATGAGGATCCGGGTGTTTCCGATGCAGAGCGCCGACAGATCCTCCGCATCCATCTTCGCCAGTTCATCAAAATAGTATACTTCTGCGCCCGAAATCCGAACAGGCAGGTCGATCCCTCCGTCGCTCCGCCCTTCGATCGCTTCCTCCAGGCGAACCCTGGCTGCTTCTCTTCTTCTGAGAAAACGGGTAGGCGATTCGGTCTGCGGATAAAAATGAGGTGTCAGCACGACCGCAGACACCCCTTGCGCAGCAATGGACTGCAGCATCGCAACAGACTCCTCCGGGTCTCGGCTTCCGTCATCCAGACCGGGAAGAATGTGGGTGTGCCAGTCAGTCACGTTCGTTTGTTCCGTAATCTCTCGCATAATAACTCTTGTACTTCCCGTACCGATAGCTGCTCTTTACGTGAAACGCCTTGTCATTGAGAACGATCCCGATCAGCTTCGCATTAACGAACTGGAGACGGTTGACGGCGTAGAGAAGCTCGTCCCGTTTGCTGGAGTTCTCCCGGGTCACCAGGATCAGTCCGTCCAGGAGCCTGGACAGGACCGTAGCGTCCGTCACCACGTTCACCGGCGGGGTATCGATGAAAATATAGTCGTATCGTTCCTTCAATCGATCGACCAGTGCTTCCATATTTTTAGAGCCCAGCAGTTCAACCGGATTGGGAGGCATTACACCACTGTAGAGGATATCCAGGTTCTTGTACACGGATTCCTTGACAACATCTTCGACATCAACGAATCGCGCCAGGACTTCAGCCAGCCCGGGGCCCGACTCCGCTCCGGTGATCCGCTGGATATTCGGTCTTCTCAAATCACCGTCCAAAAGAATCACTCTGTTTCCGATCTCCGCAAAAGTGATTGTCAGATTCATGACCGTAGTGCTCTTTCCTTCTCCGGGTACGGCGCTGGTGACGCCGATCACTTTCCCGTTGTCGCCGGCGATGGAAAACATCACGTTGGTCCGGAGCGCTTTATAGGCTTCCCGTACGTGGAAAGGCGTATCCTCGCTTAAAAGAATGTCGGCAACCTGCATGCGGCCCGGCTTTCCGGCATACTTTCTGGTTCCGCGGGAGGCCGGCTTCGTTTTAATACTCATAATGACTCCTGTATCCGGCGCGTTTGCCGTATCCGTTGGCTTTGCTGTCCAGCATGTCGATGGTGGGAATCACCCCCAGGACCGGGATGTCTACCAGTTTGGTAAGATCTTCTTCCGATCGGATCGTTACATCCAGCATGTCCAGCAGCAGGACGAGAAGAACGCTCAGGATCAGTCCCAACAGAAATCCGATGGCGGTGTTGAGTTTTACGTTGGGGGT